>JASLFF010000216.1 GCA_030150795.1 Terriglobales bacterium
CACCGCCAGACGGTGATTTGGACAGTGGGCCTTGCGCTCATTGCCGTTGGGTTGACGGCTGGTGTAATCACATGGCGCAACCGCCAATCCGATGAGGCCAATACACAGCTCTCTGCGGCAATGCGCACGCTGGACGCACAGATTCTACCCGCCGGTTCGCCACCACCTGTTGAAGATGCCGGCCAGACATTTCCAACCGTTGCCGATCGCGCCAAAGCCGCGCAAAAGCAGTTCCAGGCAATCGCCGATAAATATTCCACTGTTTCTCCGGGAAGAATTGCCCGTTACATGAGCGGGATTGCATTGATCCAGGCCGGCGACAAGACCGGCGCGGAGCATGAGCTCAAGACAGCAGCCGATCTCAGAGACAAGGACGTGGCAGCTTTGGCCAAGATGGCTCTGGCATCCATGTATCGAGGAATGAACCGCTCCGCTGATGCCATAGCTATTTACAAAGATCTTTCAGAGCACCCCACGGTGACGGTATCAAAGTCTCAGGCGCAATTGGAGTTGGCTGAGATGTATGAGAGCACCGATCCGCAACAGGCAACTCTGATCTACCAGCAATTGCAGAAAGACGATCCACGGAGTCCCGCTGCACAGTTAGCGGGGCAGAAACTTTCGAAAGCCAAATAGACGTTCAGCACTGCTTTGCACAAGAAAACCAAACCTCACCACAGATAAACACCGATAACACTGATTTACACGGACCAAAAGAAGTTCAATAGGGCACTTTGAATTTGTAAATCCTTGTCCTCCGTGTTCCATCCTTTTTGCTTTTGTGGGCAAAGCAGTTCAGCACAACCAAAACTGAGCAGAGTGGGATTCCAGAGCTGAACAGAGCACCAGATCTGTTGTTTGCAGACTTCGAATCGGAAATGCGGCAACCTTCGCGGTGAATCCGTAATCTCTATTAGGCAGGCGGCACTCAATTCTGGCTGCCAAATTCACCAGGAGTTTAAGCATGAAATCCTTTTTGGCAGGGTTGGGTATTGGTATTGGTTTGGGGATTCTTTTTGCCCCGATGAGCGGCGAAGAAACGCGCGAAAATCTCACGCAACGGGCCAGCGATCTGGCCGACTCAGCACGTGATCTTGCGAACCAGGGACGCGACAAGGTCCGCACCACTGTTTCTGCAATTCGCGGCCAGGCTGACCGTTTTGCCAGCACGGTGCAGGAAGCTACCGGAACCGAAACTCGCAACCTCTAACCTAAATCGTCACAAGCAATCGAATGTATTTAAGGCGGCGCGAGGAAGATCTGCCTTAAGATTTGCGATCTCTACGAGTGGGTCAATTCCAAACGGGATTGACCCACTTTGCCGTTATGCGGTCTTGTAGGTGGAACCTTTGCGGGTAGCCCTGTCATTCCCCGAGACATTCTGTTCGTCATAGGAATTCAAAGCCGGTGTATCCCATAGAGTTTTACCGCAGCGGCTGAAGCCGGTTTCTCTATCAGCTTTACCGCAGGCCTGAAGGCCTGCTCCACCCTCACCGGGGTACAGCAACTCAGGAAACGCCTTAGAGCAAAAGTCCGGTGCCCTTCCAATACACTCCTAGCCCTTTGGCGTGAGCGGCCTGCATCAATTCGCGAATCTCGCCATCTTGAGGCGGCCTAGCAGAAGAGGCGTGATCAACGAAATCAAGCAGCCTTCGGCAATCTTCACGAATCAGCGCCGCGATTTGCCTACCGAGCGCCTCGCGTTTCTCGCCCTGAAGTTGCTGAAGTTCAAGAAACTTATTTGTAATCAGGCGTACCCGGTCTGCGGCGTGATCGAAACTGACATCCGGCGCCCGTTCCCGAATGAAGCTGTAAACGATCAAATACAGCAGACAAGCGGTCATGAATCCAATGCAGACGAAGAAACTACCGTGGAGAATCATCTAACAGACTCCCTATCCCTGTCAGCACTTTATGATAAATGTCGAAAGCGTAGTCAATGAAAGAGATCTCTTTCAGGGTGAGAGGTCCGCGTTCCGGTTCCGGCCGCCATAAATAGACTGTCCAAACGATTGTGGCGGCAAGATAGCTGAACTGTCGGATAAGGCCGAGCCAGTCACCGCTTACAGTGCCCGTAATAGCATGAATGGCCGCTACTATTAATCCGCCGACGGAATAGATGCCGAGACCACAAACGATTCCCCAAACGTGATGCTGCCAAGTGATGCCGAGCCTGGCAGCAAATACCCAGAGTAACAGCAACATTCCGCACCGAAGCAGGTCGATGCTTCGCTGAAACGTCAAGACCAGCCCGCTGAGGTTGCTGGTTGGAATATCGGGATAGAGAACAAGAAAGGTCGCAAGCCCCACCAATGCAATGCTCGCCAAAACAAAAAATCGCAGAGCCTTGGGTGGAATCTTGGCATCAGCGCCGAGCGCAGAACGGAACGCTTCCCACATCACGCCAAAGGCGATGACATATTCGAGGGGAATGGAAAACCAAAAGCAGTATCCATAGGCAAGCGCACTGAAATGCGTAACTACCGGAAACGTTATCTCGCGCAAGAGATCGAACACAATCGAACTGAAGAAAATGGGGAATTGACGCAACAAATTTCGGCGCAGCATGATTCCGACGATCATGCATTCCGCGATGGTGCTGCCAATCCAAGGGATGTAATCGACCGCGTGAAAATAAGGCATGGGGAAGGGCCGCCGCCAAGGATAGCAAAGCAAAAGCAGCCCATCAAATTTTAGCGTGCTGCGCGGCGGGTCTCTACCCCGCCACGCGAAGCGCGTGTCGAAGACCCCGGGCCTGCGGTGCAAGGGAGAATTTTTTTCTTGCTTACCCAGCATTTACCCTTGCAGCGCGCGTTGCGCGCCTTGGGCAATGCTGGGCTAAGCTCGCTGCCGTTCACTTAACGAATTCTTGAACCATGATGGTCAACAAAATATCAGCATCTTCTGCGCCGCCCCCTCCGGGGCTCG
>JASLFF010000242.1 GCA_030150795.1 Terriglobales bacterium
GTGGACGCGCCGCTGGACGAAGCCAACATCGGGCGCTTTACTGAATTGATCCGCGAAATGGCCGTGCAGACACAGTTCATCATCATCACGCACAGCAAGAAGACTATGTCGATTGCGCCGGTGATGTATGGAGTGACCATGCAAGAGCCGGGCGTGTCGAAGATCGTGTCGGTGAAGTTTGGCGCGGAAAGCGGAGTACCGCGGGCGGCATCAGCGTAATCGTCCCAGCGACGATGCACCTAAAGCGTCTCTAATCCTAATGTCGTACGCGTCTGCCAATTAGCCAGGAACTGACTACGCAGATGGGGCTTAAGTGGAATCATATCCAGGGGTGAGATTTGGGTATTGCCCGCCACGCGCGCCAAATGTATAGGACGCTGATCAGCGCAGAGGCTAGCCCAAAAAGCATGTGTCTGGCAACGTAGGAGGGATCGCCTGGTACAGAATGACTAAGAACCGAGTCCAACTGTGCGCCAGCGAGAACCGCCCAGACGAGCGCAACCGCCGCGTAGACCCGGGGATTGAACTGCTTTGGTCTTGGGGTTGTCATATTCACTCGTAATTTTAGCTCGGATGTAGAAGCGCAACCAAGTCGCGATTCATGCTGTAGAACTGCGAGTCAATAACCCTACTAGAAGACATTGCATCGCCAAACCGACTGGACCGATGGATGTATCGCCTTCACCAACGCTGAGATTGAAGAGATATGGAAGCTGGTTCCGGTTGGGACCAAGGTCGAGATCCGGCCCTAGTTTGCTGTGGTCTCGCTCAAAGATTTTTTTCTTCGTCAAGCACATTCTATGAACTGATGTTCAGGGCGACCACCCCGGTCAAGCGTTCGCGAATTTTTGCAGATCAATATTTTCCTGTTTTGGAAAAATATTTTTCTGCAGAGGTTTAATTTTTAGTAACGGGTACTACAAAGTCCCGCGAAAATCAATGCGATAAAATCCTTGATCCATGCGGGTTTCACGGCTTGTGCAATTCCTGGTTTTTTTTCGTACGATGCATTTTCTTGCACAGGCTAAATTTGCAATTTCCATGGTTGACAAAAATAGTTGAGAGGCTAGAATACGACCTCGCCCACGTATTTCTGCCATGACAAGCCAAAGCGCCCAAAGCCGAATCCTTCTACAGACAGATTTTCCTGAACTCACGCTCCATGCTCGCGGCAAGGTCCGCGATTTATACAGCTTGAACGGACAGCTGCTCTTTGTCGCCACGGACCGCATCTCCGCCTTCGACTACGTTCTGGCCACAGGCATCCCGGAAAAGGGCCGCGTGCTCACGCAGCTCTCGCTTTTCTGGTTTGATTTTCTAAAGGACGTGGTCAAGAACCATCTGGTCACGGCCAGCGTGGACCAGTATCCCGCTCCGCTGAAGAAATATGCTGATGACCTGCGCGGACGCTCCATGCTGGTGACCAAAGCGCAGATGATCGATATTGAATGCGTGGCGCGCGGATATCTTTCCGGATCGGGATGGAAAGAGTACCAGCAGACCGGCGCGGTTTGCGGCATCAAGTTGCCGGCGGGCCTTAAAGAGTCGGACAAGCTGCCTGAACCGATCTTCACTCCCGCAACCAAGGCCCTGACCGGCCACGATGAAAATATTTCCATCGAGGAAATGGCCAAGCGCACCGGGAAAGAGCTGGCAGAGAAACTGCGCGATTTAACGTTAAAGATTTATAAGACCGCAGCCGACTACGCAGCCGGCCGCGGCATCATAATTGCCGACACCAAATTTGAGTTCGGACAAACCTCGCAGGGCCTCATCCTGGCGGATGAAGTCCTTACGCCAGATTCGTCGCGTTTCTGGCCAGCGGATAAATATCAGCCAGGCAAAGCGCAGGAATCTTTTGATAAGCAGTTTGTTCGCGACTATCTGGAAGCGATCAAGTGGAACAAGCAGCCTCCCGCTCCGTCATTGCCGGAAGATGTTGCGCGCAAGACAAGCGAAAAATATATAGAGGCTTACAGGATTTTGGCGGGACGGGAGTTGCCCGCAGGTTGAGAAGCCCAATGGCATGAACGCGCTTGATTGGATCATTCTCGTGATCATGCTCTTTTCGGCGCTTCTGGCGGCGGCCCAGGGGTTCTTTTTTGAAGTTATCTGTCTGGCAGGGGCGGTGGT
Organism: Terriglobales bacterium; assembly: GCA_030150795.1. Next base: position 2,134 of record JASLFF010000242.1, read on the forward strand.
CGGGTTCCTGCTGGCAGCGTGGGGATACAGCAAGCTCTCCCCGTGGTTTTTGCAATACGTCAAGTTGCCGGCATTTGCGGACTTGGCGGGGTTTCTAACGATTTTTGTGTCGGTAGTCCTGCTGGCTGGCGCTCTTGCAAGAATAGCGCGCTGGATGGTGCACGAAGCAGGACTCCGATCAGTTGATCGCGCGCTGGGAGCAGCGTTTGGTTTTGTTCGCGGCATGGTGATCGTGACCGCCGGGTTAATGGCGATCACGGCTTTTGTACCTGAGTCAACAGAGTTGTCTGGCTCACAACTGGCAAGTTACTTTCTGGTGGCGGGACGTGGCGCAAGCTGGCTGGCGCCTTCTGAGGTCCGCCAGAAGTTTCGCGCCGGGATCATCAAACTCCGCGGTGGGCCCAGTCCGGGAGCGACAAATAAGTAAATTAAGTCGCGAGGCCGACCACGCGCCAAGCGTCCTGCAGCAGGAGCAACAATAGCTTCGGCCGAGGGAAGCTGCGTGGCGGTTTGGAGCGAAGCGACAAAAACAAAAGATTGGCGCATCTGGAAAGTGAGGAGACTCTGTGAAGGACCAGCTCGAAGCACTCGTAGCGCAAATGTATAGCAGCGGCATTCTTTATTCTGAGGCCGTGCGTGAATTCAAGAAGCGCTTCATCATGAACGTCCTGCAGCAGAACCGGGGGAACCAGTGCAAGGCGGCCCGCGAATTGGGCATGCACCGTAACACTCTCAGCCGGACGATCGCTGAGTTGAAGCTGGATGTCCGCCAGCTGCGCGACGGCGGAAGGCGGCCTGTGCGAAGCGAAAAGCCGGCGCTGATGGACAAACAAAAGCTTGTCCGCTAGCACGTCGTCTCTGCAATTGAATCCAACTTAACGTGCCAAACCTGGCTCCAGAACCCGGCGGAGAAAGAGCGTTCGTGCGCACTGGATTCCGCTGGGACAGCGCTGACGCTTTTCTCTTCGATATTGACGGCACGCTGCTGAACAGCCGCGACGCCGTCCACTATTTTGCTTTCCGCACAGCCATACGCGACGTCCTGGGAATTGAAGCAAGTATTGAGGGCGTACCCGTTCACGGCAACACTGACGTAGGCATCCTGCGCGCCGTATTGCAACGCGCAGGACTGCGGGACCGTGCTATTGACAGGCATATGCCGCAGATCGTTGCCCGGATGTGTACCGAGGTGCAGCAGAACCGGGAGCGGCTGAATCCTGAGCTGTGCCCGTCGATTCTGGAGCTCATTAGCTATCTTCAAGCCCAAGGCAAATTGCTGGGAGCCGCTTCAGGCAATCTTGAAACCATAGGCTGGCTTAAGCTGGAAAAAGCCGGACTAAGGTCGATGTTCGGGTTCGGGTCATTCTCCTTTCCGCGAGAATTACGCGCGGAAATCTTCCAACATGGCATTGATCTAGCTCGACGACTCCTCGGCCAAAATGCCTCTGTGACAGTCATCGGCGATACGCCTTCCGATATCGAGGCCGCGAAAGCTGTGGACGTGCCGGTGATCGCACTCGCAACCGGAATTTACTCATTTGCACAGCTACGGGCCCTTAATCCAGACGCGTGCTTTGCCTGCGGCACTGATTTGCTGGCCTTTAAGGATTAAAGATCCGCAAACTTCGGCAATTGCCGCAATATTCCTGCCATGAATCGTTCTTAATGACGGTACAATGATGTTTCCCGCATGAAGATTTGCTTCGCCATCTTGACGCTATTTTTCTGCCTGGCCTGCATGGCCACGGACAAGCCGAAGTCCGCAGTCCCAAACGGGGTATCCAAAGAAGATAAGAAAGCCGCAGAAAAAGAATTCAAGGACGCACAGGACCTGCAGCGGGCAGGCAGGCCCGATGAAGCCCTGGTAGCGGTGCTTAAGGCCGAGGAACTGGTGCCTGGCAACGTGGAATTTATGACCATGGGCGAGATGCTGCGGCAGCAGATCGTGGGCGAGCACATGGAGGCGGGCAATCACCTGGCCGCAGCGGGCGACCCCACGGGCGCTGCACAGCGCTTCAGGATGGCTCTTTCTATTGATCCGCAAAATTCTTATGCCGCCCAGCGCCTGCGTGACGTAGAACCGCCGGATGGCGATGCCGAACACAAGCATGTGCTGCAACTGCTGGCGTCAGTTGACCAGATCAATCTGGAACCGGCGCCGGGACGAAAGAATTTTCATCTTCAGGGCGATACGCGGCAACTCTATACGCAGATTGGCGCCGCTTTTGGCGTCTTGATGGAATTTGACCAGAACCTGACGAGCCGCGTTATCCGCTTTGATCTTGATAACGTAGACTTCTACACGGCCACCGACGTGGCCGGCAGGATGACGAAGTCCTTCTGGTCTCCCATTTCCAACAACACGGCCATGGTGGCCAGCGACACGCCGGAAACCAGAAAGCAATATGAGCGCCTGGCTCTGCGTACTTTTTATGTCGGCAACGTGTCCGCGCAGACTGACCTGAACGACCTTGTCAATGTGATGCGCACGATTTTCGATATGAAGTTCGTCAGCATTCAGCCTGGCCAGAACACCATCACCGTCCGGGCGCCCAGGGAGCAAGTGGAAGCGGCAGCAAGCTTGCTCGATAACCTGATGGATGCCAAGCCTGAGATTTCGCTGGAAGTGACGGAATTTGAGATTGATACAGATCGCACGCGAGACATGGGACTAAACCTGCCTACGAGCTTTCAAGTGTTC
>JASLFF010000285.1 GCA_030150795.1 Terriglobales bacterium
CTTGCGTTGGCGATCATCTACAAATGCTCTATTACCTTGTGGATCCTTCGAATACGTCGAGAGCGTGGGTTCAAGCACCTCAGGAATTAGACCAGAGATGCCAAAGAATTCTGCGATCCAGAGAATCGTATCTGTATTCAAATCAGCATAATCTAGAACGCGGCAAAACGGGCCGAGATTTTCAGATGCCGCATGGAGAAAGCTGCCGATCGCCTTTGCACAAAATCTCTCATCTGCCATAGATGCAATAGCTTCTTCACTCCATCCGAATCTCCGGCTGGCCAATGCGGGCATGCGTTTCAGACGCATCCATCCTGACGGTTGTTCAAGAGAAGAAACCATCACTTCTAACGGGTCGCGAATTAAGATGACCACTGGTACCTCGGGCCAAAGCCGGCGGAGAACAGCAAGATGTAAAATGTTCCAACTTGAAAACTTGATCACCATCTTGTTGGTACCGTTTCTCGCCTGCCCAAAAGCCCGTATCACTCCCTTCAGTAGCGCATCTCTGCTTCCTGGCGTATCCAACCCTGCCGAAGGTTCCGATCCCCAGGCTGCAATGGCTTCTCCAATGGGCTGGGCCTCTGAAACGACGATTGTTCCTTCTGCTTTTCTTAATGCATTGGATAGCAAAGTAGAGCCGCAACGCGATATATGAAAGATAAAGCCCGATGGAACAATGCTTTCGTCAACCCGGGACAGCGCTGTAATGCCAGTTACACGTGTCTGGGCCCGCGACGCAGATTTTATGCGAGCTACCGACTGAGCGAAGAACGGCTCCGCAAGCAAACCATCACCAAAATACATCCACTTTATTGACGATTTCTGTGGAGCAAGAGTTAATTGGATCGGGAGCCAGCCTGACAGCGACCCAATTTTCTCGCGCGGAGTTCCTGTGTTGTCCGCGGTGCAGAGGAGTCCTTCAGCAATTAAATGTTGGACAAGAGCTATGCGTTCAGGATCGGTCAAGCCGCCAGGGATTTCCCCTGGAGAAAAATGACGGGTACGAGCAACGAATTGCAATGCTGGCGTAAAGGAAATGGGCAGGGAGACGGTCGTTGAACCGAATGTCAGTGAAACATTGGGGCCGCTGCTTGCAACCCTGCAGACAAAACCAGGCTGCATGCTGATCTTTGAGTTTAGCTGGATAGAATCCTGGCCAGCGCCCACAGGCTTATCGGAATGCAGAAGCCGTGAATTGAAAGTTTGACGGCTGCGAATGAAGATCTCAGCTACTTCCGACAAAGAACGCTCGACGTCAATAGACGGTCCCAGATTCAGCAGTATATCCGCGAGATGCTGTTGGACAGCCGGGAGGCCATTCGTATGCGTGGCAAATCCAAGAGGAAGAGATTGGCGCAGATTTGAATTTGCGGATGCGGCTTGCGCGATCGCCACCGTAAGCAAGTCCGCATACGTCAAGGATTGGACTCCAACAGTCAAGTGGCATGAGACCTGGTCAGCTACGGCTTCAGCTTCATGCCAGAAGCCTCGCGGCAGATAGAGCATGTCGCCAGCCTCCAGAATGAACTCCTCTTGCAAAGGCAGCTTGTCTTTGTCGACCTCGTTCGCATGGCGTTTCAGCCGGAAGGATTTTGTCCTGTGCTCGCATCGCAATGGAGGCAGGTATTCCAGTGGAAAGGCAACCGGTGAGCCAAACACCCGCCATTTCTTTTGCCCATGAATCTGGAGCACGAATACGTCGTGAGTATCGTAATGCCGCGCCAGTGCTTGTCTGGCTGCCGGAGTCAAATACATATTGATATTGACCGGACAGCTCAATTCCTGTTCCAGGTCGCGGGAAAGAACGAGCAACTCGCGAGAAAACCTTTGAATAGCGTCGATTCTCAACGATTTACCCCGCCGGAAAGCCTCGATGGCCGCCTGATAGCTGGAACAGCGCCGGGGCCTGTCTTCACCCGTCATTTCCTCAAGAGCGCCGGGAATCCGCGACGCCGCATAAAGTGCATATTCCAGATAGTCTTCCGTCAACAGCGGATCGAAATAACGTGCGGTATTGCGTTTAATGAGCAGCGGAGCTATCGCCCAGTAAGACTGGACAAATGTGCTGAAGTCAACCGGCGCAATCATCCATCTTAGGTCACGTTGTGCGCTCTGCGATGGTCTATACCCAGCTATAGTTGACATCACGATCTCCAGATGAATGAAAATGGATTGATACTATCCGCTGAAATGCGAACCCAGTCAACGTGTCCTGCCTTTGAGTTTTTTAACTAGTTCTGTAACTCGATTTGTAAAAGAATCTGGAACCAGCCACATTCCCAACATGAAACAGGAAGCATCTAGCAGTGCAAATCCCGCGCTTGAAATGATTACAGGGCCTGCAAGTGTTCTATCCTTTAGCAGGGATATAGCAAAAAAGCCGATAAAAAGGAATAGAAATGTTCTTTTCGATGGTTTCCACACTGTCATAGAAATATAAAATGTTCCAAAATGGAACTCTCCTTCGATCGAGTTACTTCCTGTAGGTTCAAGGTCACCCATTTTGATTCGCGATTTGCGATTCGGCAATAGGCAATAACTAAACTTAACAATTTTCCCGATTTTGGAGCTTGACACAATTTATCTTATCCCGATATATTTCCGATGCGCGGGCTCCTTTCAGTTATGCGGACTGAGGTTAGTAATAGCTTTGGTTGCCGCAGCGCACTTATCCTGTCAAAGTTAAATATTTTTTAAAGTTTCGACGTAGGCTTGGCTGAATACATGATTCAAGGTTATGTAGTTTCGGCAAACCACTTTGTATACGGCCGGGCATGGTGAGGGAACCTTATGGAACTGCTTACTCGACGGAATGCGCTTCGCGTCTCAGGGCTGGCATTTGCTGCTCCGGTTGCAAATGCCGTGGCCAAGGGATCTATCCTGGGGCAACAGGCACCAGGCAAAGCTGATTCGGATGTATCGGCGTCCAAAAAAATACACTACAACGCAAAGCATGGGGACTGGGTCGGGCACTCGGTTGCTCACATGGTCGCGAAGATGCGGCAGGGCACTGTAACCGGCCGTGATTTACGGCATGCCGCCAGCGCGGTTCGGCAATATGCGCGTCATCTGCAGGACCTTCGGTTTGATCTTCTTTCTCAATACCTCGCAGATAAGATCGACGTGAACCATACGGACTTGACGGATACGCCCTCGTTTGGCCGGATGCATGCTGCTCTTCGCGCTCACGATTCTAGTGTTCGGCGCGATGAGCTTTCACCCCTGTTCCGGTTCACGGGCGACGAGCTTGTCAAAACCAAACAGTCACTTGCCACCAATGGGCTTACCTGGCACTTCCACAGCGCTGCCGATGCTTTTCATACGGCCTCCAAGATCGTTGGAGACGACTTTAGAAGTCACAGCATCCATCCAGCCGTATTGACTGAGGCGGCCATGCATTTTAAGGCTGTGGGGAGGCTGCCGGAATCAGCTTTTCATTCGCATGGAGATGCCGCTCGCCTTGTGAATGCCCAGTTCGCCGCCGTTTGCAAAAAAATCTTGTGTACGGTGCTGGTCGGCGTGGTCGCGGGGGCCGCAACTCGAACAATGATTGCAGCCTTTGCGGGGCTTTCCGCGTCTGCATTTTGTACGGTTGATTTAATCGCTTCAATTCTTGCCGATTTGCTGACGGATGGGACTGCCAGCGTGCTTACTGAGTTGGAGATTGCCTTGTGTCAAGCGGCAGAAGCTGTCGCTGGAGCCGGGCCGATGACCGTCGATGCGATCAGCGCTATTGTCGGAATGGGCTTTGCTAGCGTATCAACCCACCTAGGCTGTCCTGCTGGCTAAATGGAAAGCGGGAACGGCGTGAATCCGATGTGGAGGTCATTGTGAAACAGGAAAAATTACTTTCACGGCGCAAGATGCTCTTTGGGGGCGCTGCCATACTCGCGGCTCCCACGCTGCTGCTCAAGGCGGCCACTCCCAAATCGGCAGCGAATGCCTTTCAACAGGCGGACCGTAAGCTTTCCCTTACTTCCGGAGCGGACCCCGGCTTCTCTGCTGAGCTGGACAGTCTGTTCCCTGGGCTGAGTGCCGATCCGGTATTCCAGAAAATTAAACCCCTGGCGATTCTGGTAACGCATCACGCCGGTCCGTCGGTTCGGGCTCTTACGGCTCTTTGGACAATCACCTTGCCCGCCGGAACTTACCAGACCAGCCTGTTTTGTTATTCGCATGCCGGAATGAGATCGCAGAAGCGGCCTGCAAAGACGCTGGCATCCGGGCAGCGAGAGGTTCTCAAAGCAAACCAGTCTCGACTGGTAACTCCGTTCTTTACCTGGTCGCCGCGGCAGTATGCGAAAAATCCTTCGCCGGATTGGAACAGTCTGCTGGACCAGAGCGATGTCGGCCCATTCCTGGCATCGCAGCTTGACACCGCAACGGAAGTGACGGCAGAACTGGATGGAGTGGTTTTTTCGGACCGGAAGCTTCTCGGGCCTGATACGCAAAATCTGACGAAGCGCCTGACTGTCCGGCGAAATGCGGAGCATGACGAGGCTTTGTCAATCCTGAAAAAGGTGAAGGCCGGCGCATCGGCCCAGGATATAGAAAACGTGCTGATTGCTCACGCAACGGCCATGCGGGCGAGCACCGTTGCCGACATCAAGGGCGTGTATCTGCAGGCGCGCCGCCATCACGCGCAAATTCTACTGAAAATTTTCGAAAACAAGACCTTGGCAGGTTTCACCAAGGTCCTTCATAAAATGACGAAGCTCCACAAAACAAATATAGCGGCAGCAAACGTTTAAATATTCTCTTTGCATACCAGCTTCCGGAAGGGAGTCATAAATGGACGAGCATACAAGCATAAACTCTGAAGAGATCAGTCATGCCACCGGAAAACACGATGATTCCGTTTATCTAAAGAAGACGAAAAGCTTGCAGCCAAATGCGCCTGGCCAGACCGGCTTCTCCGGCCCGCTCATGGCTGCCGCTGTGGCGGCTCTGCCCATTGTGATCACTCGAAATGCCGCCGCAGAGTGCCCTACCGATTATGTAGACATGGGATTGTCCTTAGATTCCGGAGATCCCGGGGATTGCTTTGGCACCTGCGAGTTGATGACCACCGACTGTACCGATGCGAACGACGCGTGGGATTTTACCGATAGTTTCGACAGCGGAGGCGACCCTGGATTTGGAGATCCGGGAGGGGGCGGCGATCCAGGCGGGGGCGGCGATCCAGGCGGAGGCGGATATTACGGGTATGAGATCTAGTAGGCCAAGCTTGCTGCCAGTTAATCAATGACGCCAGAGTCGAGCGCCGGCTTGCTTGTGATCTCTAAC
>JASLFF010000299.1 GCA_030150795.1 Terriglobales bacterium
GCCGGCGGGAGCGCCACGCTCTCACTCTCCACCGCCCATGTGGTGCGATGCCCGTAGGAAGATTTTTTGGCGAGAGTATTCGTTTCCTCATCAAACAGGTAAACCGCAGCCGTATCCGTGGAAAACAACTCGACCATCTGCAGCATAATCAACTGCAGAATTTCGTCAAGGTCAAAGGACTGATTGAATGTAACCGCGATGTTGTTCAGCACATACAGCTCGCGGTTGCGGCGGCGGATTTCGTCTTCCGCGCGCTTCATCTCCGTTACGTCAAGCACCACGCCTTGGTAGCGCTCAATCTTGCCGCTGGGAGCGCGCGTGGCAAAGCTGCTTTCGATCACGTTGATCTTGCGTCCGTCTTTGCAGCGCAGCAGGATTTCAAAGTTCCTTACAAAGCCTTGCCGTGAAATTTCACTCAGAAATTTCTTCCGGTCTTCCATGTCAACATAAACGGATTGCGCCACATCCAGCTTGAGAATGTCCTCTTTGCTGTCATAGCCCAGCATGCGTACAAAGGCTTCATTGCAATCCAGAATGTGGCCTTCAGGAGTGGAAACGAACACACCCTCGTGCATGTGGTTAAACAGCGAGGTAAAACGCTCCTCAGCGGCCTTTGACTCTGTAATGTCCTTGATCACATGCACTGTGCCCACGCGCGAGTGCCCTTCGCCGGTATACGCTGATGTGGAAACCACGGAGTACCCGCCAAAACATGGGTCTTCTTCGCCTGCACAGTCGGCATGCGCACAGTAAGGGCATCCACTCCAGTTCGTAATTGCGCCCGGCAATACCTCTTCGCAAAAACTGTGTACCACTTCCTGCCGTGTGCGCTGGATTCGTCCCAGCAGCGCGCCGTTGGCCCGCAGAATCCGGTAATCCATGTCATGGACTAGAATGCAATCCGGGATAGAGTCAAACGTGCTTGCCCACTCATTGCGTGAATGCACCAGTTGTTGCAGCAGTTGGCGATTTTCCGCCGCCAGCCCGATCTGCTTGGCCGCCGCTTTCAGGAACCCTTTCTCGCGCTCCGTATACGCGCGGAAATGCGCCATGCCCAGGATGAACATGCCTATAGGCGCACTCTTGCCTTCAATTGGCACCAACAGAAGATGCTGGATGCCTTCAGCGGCAATGGTTTCACGGAAGTTCGGGTGCGATTCCGTCGCTTTTAGGACATATACCTCACCCTCGCGCAGGGCAAAGCCGCTCACGCTGCTGGCGGTGTCGATGGCGGCGGTTTTTTCGGCGAATGTCCGGGAAAGGCCGCAGTGCCCGGCCAGCACCAGCTTTTCCCCCTGCAGCATGCGGAACCAAGCCGCTTTGGCCCGGGTAATTTTCCTGAGTTCCTCTAAAATGGTGCCGATGATGGACTCAAAATTGCGCGAATCAGAGACTTGGTGCGTAATCGTGTTCAGAGCATCCAACCGCTCGATCTGTGCTCGCGCATCTTCCAGCACCAGCATCATCATGCCGATGCCGAGAAAAAGGTCGACCAGGAAATCGTAGGCCATCAGGCTGTGTTTACTCTGCGCCACATCCAGGTGCAGCAGCAGGAACATGGCGGCCAGCAGCCAGCGCCCTGCCGTCCTGCGCCCCCAGGCAAAACGCACCAACTGTATCGATGCCAGAATTTTTGTCGCCCAGCACAGCCCTTGTGCCGCAAGCCGCAGTGCAGGATAGGGCAACCAAAGCGTGTACACAAAAGCCAGGGTCAAAGCCACCGCCAGCATCAGGGCCAAGGGCAAAAGGAGCTTTCTCTGGGAAACATAGATCAATACTGCTGCCACCAGCAGTGCTAAACCCAGGAAAAAACAGGCAAGGGACAGTGAGGACCATAGCAGGGAGGTACGATGACCCAGTTCCACGGCCAGCAAGACTTTGGCACAAGACAGGCATGTCCAACCGCCAATCCATGGAACCAGATACTTTTCCCGGAAGCTGCTGTACAAAAGTATTGCGCCGGCCAGCAGGATCAGCAATGTCGACATTTCAGCCAGAAATGCTGATTCAAGGGTAAGGTTCATGGTCAATTCAACTGGGTTTCTTGTTCCGAGTAGGGGTAACCTTTGTATACCACGGATTCCCCGGTTTTCAGTCGTTTTTTAGGTGCTAGTACCATTGTATTTTGGGGAACTCTGGGTTACATTAAGGCTCCCCCACAGGTAAACTTTCCGAAATGGCCACAGAACGCATATTGGTTGTGGACGACGAAGAGCCGATCCGGGAGATCATCTCCTCGATGCTCAGTGCCGCGGGGTACAAGACCCGGCAGGCAGCTTCAGGCATGGAAGCGCTAGCCATTCTCAATTCCACGGGCGAGTTCGAATTGATGCTGTCAGACCTCATGATGGCGGAACTCGACGGAATCGCGCTGCTGGAACGTTCGAAAGAAAAATACCCCGATATGCCGGTGATCATGGTCACCGCAGTCCATGATATTTCGGTTGCGCTCGCGGCCATCCGCAACGGCGCTTATGACTATTTGCTGAAACCCTTTGAGCGTGAACAGCTTCTCGCGATGGTTCGGCGAGCCCTGGAACACCGCCGTCTCAAGCTGGAAAACCGCGCTTACCAGTCAAATCTTGAATCCCTTGTTGCGGCCCGCACAGAACAACTTCGCCAGGCCATGACGGACTTGGAGCGTTCCTATGACATTACGCTGGAAGCCTTGGGCGACGCCCTGGATTTGAAAGACGCCGAGACAGAAGGCCATTCCAAACGCGTCACCGCGTTCACCATCGCCAGTGCCCGCGCTATGGGGCTTTCAGGCGACAAAATCCGCGTAATCGCCCGAGGCGCTTTCCTGCATGACATCGGCAAGATGGCCATTCCG
>JASLFF010000357.1 GCA_030150795.1 Terriglobales bacterium
CTCCTTGGGAAATCTCAACGGTAAGGGCCGCGTTCGAAAATCCTGATGTTTCCTTGCAACCATCGTTTGTTGCCGCTATCTTGAGTATCGCGACAACCTTTTGTCGCCACCATCTTAGTCCATCAGGTCTGTCTTGTCGCCGTTTCTCCTGGGCCGCTGCTCCGAATCCTTCTGGGCCTGACCTTAATCTAATGGGTACAAGGAAAATCTCTCAGGCGCACGGGACGCGGCTCCGCGTTTTGAGGCTAAAGCCTCGTCAGGTTTACAATCAAATGTTTGCCTGCTCACGATTTTCCAACTAGAGGGAGCGCTATTTTGCCAGACACTATTTATGACGTTGCCATCATCGGCGGAGGCCCCGGCGGATACTCAGCCGCTTTCCGTGCGGGCCAGCTTGGTTTGAAGACCTGCCTCATTGAAAAAGAAGACAAGCTCGGCGGTACCTGCCTCCACGTTGGCTGCATCCCCACAAAAGCTCTGCTTTTTAATGCTGAAGTGTATGACCACCTGAAGGCCGCTGAAGAATATGGCATTGACGGCCTGGGCGCGGGCAAGCTGAACTGGAAAAATATTCAGGACCGCAAGAATAAGATCGTTACCAAGCACACCAAGGGCCTCGATTTCCTGGTGCGCAAGAATAAGGTTGATCGCGTGCTTGGGTTTGGACGCCTCACTGGCCCAGCCAAAAATGGCGTGCACACTGTGCAGGTTGAGGGCGGCAAAGGCGCAAGTCAGGTGCAGGCCAAAAATATCATTCTGGCTACCGGCTCCTTCGCGCGCATGCTGCCCGGTCTGAAAGCCGACGACCGCATTCTCACCAATATTGAAGTGCTCAGCCTGCCTGCTCTTCCCAAGTCGATGGTCATCATTGGCTCCGGCGCGGTCGGCGTGGAATTTGCCTCTATCTATCGTTCGTTCGGAGCGGAAGTCACAGTGATTGAAATGTTGCCGCGCCTTGTGCCGGTAGAAGATGAAGACGTGAGCAAGGAATTGCTGCGCTCCTTCAAAAAGAAAGGCATCAACTGTTTCGTCAACACCAAGGTAGAAAAAGTTGAGAAGACCAAGAATGGCGTCTCCGTAAGCTTCACGCCCAACGGTGAAGCCACGCAAAAGCTGGAAGCGGAAAAAGTTCTGGTCGCCGTGGGCCGCGGGCCGAACACTGAAGGCATCGGCCTGGAAAAAGCGCCAGGCATCAAAGTGGAGCGTGGCTTTGTGCACACCAATGAGTGGATGGAAACCGGCGAAAAAGGCATTTACGCCATTGGCGATATCGTTGCCGGCATGCCGCAGCTCGCGCACGTCGGCTCCATGTGCGGCATCGTTGCCGTTACGCGCATCGCCGGCAAGCCCGCCAAGGCAGTCAACAAGAACCACATTCCCGGCTGCACCTACTGTGAGCCGCAGATTGGCAGCGTGGGCCTGACTGAAGTCAAAGCTAAAGAAGCTGGGCATCAGGTGAAAGTCGGCAAGTTCCCATTCACCGCTAACTCAAAAGCCACCATCATCAATAACCATGAGGGCTTCATCAAGATCGTCTCGGATGCGAAATATGGCGAGATCCTCGGTGTCCATATCATCGGCCCGCTGGCCACGGAACTGGTTGCAGAAGCCGTGACTGCCCTTGAACTAGAAGCAACGGTCGAGGACATGATGTTTACCATCCACGCGCATCCCACGGTTTCAGAAGGCATGCTTGATGCCTTCAGCGCGGTGGAGGGTAAGGCGATTAACGCGTAAGGCTTTTTCTGAAATCCCGAGCGCAGCGAGGGAGCCCTATGTCCCCTTGCTATTCAAGGGCTATATTCGCCTTCGAACGAAGAAATAGCAGTGGCGTATCTATTTCTTTTCTGATTCGTGTTCATTCGCGTCAATTCGCGGCTAAAGCCTTCCTGTTGGGTTTCGCGGATCCCGGATTAAAGAGAAAAGCCAATCCCGCCCTTAGCGGGGCAAATTGCTTGCTAATTGCTAGCTGCTTTCCGGGAAACATTTCCCCTCCATTCCGGATCATAGTAGTCAGGAGGTCCCTGCCATGCCTATCGATCCCGTCTGCAAAATGGAAATCAGTATTGCTGATGCCGCCGCCAGCCATGATTATCATGCGGAAACACTCTACTTCTGCTCGATAGACTGCCTGCGCAAGTTTGAGCGCGATCCCGCCGTTTACATGGACGATATGGGCGACGAAGAGCGGATCGCGTAAGAGAGCAGTCAGCACTCAGCTCAGAACCTAACCGCAAAGGACGCAAAGATCGCAAAGGAATTGGGAACCAGATTTCTTTCGTGTCTTTGCGCCCTGCGCGTCCTCTGCGGTGAAATGATCTGGCTGAGTGCTATTTGGAGCTGGACGGAGTTGCTGCTGGCTGCTCCGGTGCCTCGTCAGGCAGCTTAATGCCGTGCCAGGGACAATACCTCCAGCTCGGTTCAAGTTGCTCTTTTCCCACCGGACAATATTTGGGCGGACTCAGGGAGGAGAGAGGCAATCTCCACGCGTAGATGTCCGTGGAAGGTCCCATCAGGTTTCTCACTTGCATCGAGATCTCTGAGGGTTTACGCAGGTCTGCGGAGGGGGCTCCGGCCAGGCCTATCGTGGGAAACAAGAGAAAGTAGGAATTTTCACCCATTCTACCCATCGTGAGCTTGAGTGTGGGTTTCAGTGTGTCAAACAGCGTCTGTATGTCCAGCGGGACTACCTCGATTGGCCGGTAGATGTTACCGTTTGAGTCGAACAGTACAATTGCTTTTCGTATCTCCTCTTCCGTCCGCCACTTGATATTGCCCGTCTCAGTTGTACCCGCTGCAATCAGGAAAAGATTGTATTTCCTGAGTGGCATGAATTTCTCACGCGCCTCGTCGCTGCCATGGCCCTGTTTTTTCCAGCTTATCTCCCAGAAATCGGTCGGTATCCACCAGAACATTCCTATCTTGTTGTTTCTAGTCTCAATCTTCTGTGTCTCTCGGATCAGCGACGGCAAGTCAACTGCTGGTTCGCTGTTGATGATTCCACCGATAATGCCACCGCTTCCCGTCTTCTTATCGGGAGTTGCGGACGGCTGCTGGCAAAACCCGGCACAGGCCGCGAAAATAAACCCACCGATCAGGGCTTTCTTGATCATGGTGATCCATGATGGAGCAACTCCGTTAAAACTTCAAGAATAGCTGCAAGAGTTTATGGTTCCGTTGCCATACAATAAAAGACATGCCCCTGCGCGTCATCAACGTCCTCTATCTTGGCCGCGTAGACTACTCCATCGCGCTGGAGTTGCAGCAGACGCTTGTCCGTCTGGTGAAAGAAGGACGCATCACCCATACGCTGCTGCTGCTGGAGCATCCGCCCGTGATCACGATGGGCCGTAATTCTGGAGCCCAGAACATTGTAGCCTCGCAGGAGTTCCTGTCCGCGAACGGCGTTGAGCTGCATGAAACCGATCGCGGTGGTGACGTGACCTTTCACGGTCCGGGCCAGCTCGTTGGCTATCCTATCTTCGATCTGCGCGCCTTTGAGCCGCGAGTAGGCGCAGTGGATTTTGTGCGCAAGCTGGAAGAAGTTCTGATTCGAACCTGCGGCGATCTCGGCGTCGTGACGGGGCGCATCCCCGGCCTCACAGGCGTGTGGACACAGAACGACCCTCCCGGAAAAATCGCCGCCATCGGGGTGCATATTTCTCGCGCGGTTACCTCGCACGGCTTTGCCTTGAACGTGAATACCAATCTCAATTACTTCAAGCTGATAGTCCCGTGTGGCATCACGGACAAGCCCGTGACCTCTCTGGAACAGGAAATGGCGCAAAGCTCCCTCAGTCGCGACCGCAAAGTGCCCGCGCTCGAAGATTTGGCGCAGCAGGTTGCGCGCAATTTTGGCCGCGTCTTTGAAGCGCAGACACTCTGGCTGGAGTCTCTGGATGCGTTGTTTTCCTCTTCGGGAATGTCTGATTACGATACAATCCCCGCCAATCAGGACACGCCGGCCCGCGCCCCGCAGGAAATACGCGAGCTTGGCGAAGAAAAAGACATCTTTCTCGCCTGACTGCACAACGCCCATGGCAGCAACTTTCATCCTAGTTAACAGCCATGCCCGCCGAATATCGCAAGCCATACCTTGAAGCGCAGAAGCAGGTCCGGAAGTCCGGCGGCATCAACCTCTGGTTCAGCCGTTTTGCCAGCAGTACCGCGCAGGTGGTGGGTCATCCTTACATGTTCCTGCTTGCCGTGGTGGTCCTGGTGATCTGGGCTGCAAGCGGACCTTTCTTCCACTTTTCTGACACCTGGCAGCTCATCATCAATACCGGGACAACCATCGTTACCTTCCTAGTGGTTTTTTTGATTCAGAACACGCAAAACCGTGACGCCAAGGCACTGCATCTGAAGCTGGACGAGCTTATTCGCTCACACCACCCGGCGAATGACGATCTTATCGATATCCAGAAGCTTTCCGACGAAGAATTGGACGAACTGGAACTGCGTTATGAAAAAATCCGGAAGGCCTGCGAAGCGCGGCG
>JASLFF010000421.1 GCA_030150795.1 Terriglobales bacterium
TGATGGATCGTCTCAGGAGGCATATCCAGAGTGGTGTAAGCATGGATCAGGAAGCGGTAGAATTCCTGCCCGCCGGGATACTGGCTGAGCCCTACTTTTTCCGGCGCTTTCTTTGCATAGTCGCCGGCCACGTAGTCCACCAGCGATTGCAGCGCAGGATTGATGTCGGTCTCGATGGCTGTCCGCACTTTTTCGCTGAACGGAGCTACTAAGGCGGGATCAATAGCGGCGAGGCGCTCCGGCGCGATGTAGAACGGGCTCTTCTCCGGCTCCTTGATGAATGAAGAAAGGAAGGCTTGCGCAGGGACGATGCCCGGCTTAGGAAGCACGATGCCGCGCTTTGCCTGGCCCTCCGTCAACTCCCTGGTTTGAATGATGAAGACCTTCAACTGCTGAAGCAGCTTCAGATAGCGATCGAGATCAGCCGGATGGTGGAACTGCTGTCTCTCAAAGATGGCTTGCACCACGGGAAGCGGCGAGGCGTGGGCAGTGATCTCCATGTCAAACCAGTGGTACTTGGCAAATCCGATGTCGAGCTCCATTTGCCAGCGCAGGACCTCTAAATTCAGTAAGTCGGCATGTGAGAGATGGTCCTTGTTGACTGTGCGCAACTCAGCGAGAATGTGGCGCTCGAATTCTGCGTCAGAGTTCGCCTTCTGCTCTGAGAGATCCGGGAGATCGACCTGCTCACCGGCCAGATATCGCGCATAGAAAGTTCCGATGAGCGGATAGTGCCAGTACTTGTCCACCAGGCGTGCGAGACGGGCGGCATCCGTTTCAGTTGCAGGAGCTTTGCTTTGCGCAGAAGCTGACAGGCAGGAGAGCAGAAGCAGCAGCAAGGCTGATCTGAAATCCCGAGCGTAGCGAGGGAACCCTATTGTGACGATGTATTCTCGGGGCATAAACCTTGCCAAAATTCTTATCGGATTATCGTTGCCCATAAGACCATCGTAGCTATAGTGATCCCTCGCTGCGCTCGGGATTTCAGAAGAGCTGCGCTCGGGATTAGAGGCAGAACTACTTTGTCACGACCTTCGCTGTCGCCACGTTCTCCGCGCGATCATACACTCGCACCACCACAACGTGCTCCGCAACTGGAGCAGGCGCTGCCGCCGGGGCAGGCTTGCCTTTCTTGCGCTTCTGTTCCACGGGTTCTTCCGGCGCAGGAGGTGCGTTGCTGAGTACGACAGCAAAATCATAATTCTCGCTCTTTGCGTCTGAGAGCGCGCCTACGGGCTCAACATATTGCCAATCGCCTGCGTCAATGGAATATTCCGCCCGCTTGACTGGAGAGCCATCATCGGCAGCATGAAAAGTAATGTGCAGATCCTGGCCTTCCACGCGGGCTGCCATGTTTTCGATGCGCGGGGCCGTGTTATCCACTTCAAACCGCTGGCTCTCTTTCTCGTCAGAGAGCGCATCTTCCGGGCTGTGCGATGGCGCGTCGCTGGCCACGACCTTTATGGTGTAGCCGCCATCGGGCAGCAGGCCGGATTCAAAGGAATAAAACTTGTCCTGCAGATCGGATTTCAAAAGCTTCCATTCGCGCTCGTTGTCGCCACGGTAGTAAACCGAATAAACCAGGTTGTCGTCGTTCTCGTCGTGCGCCGCCCAACGGACGGCAATGGAGCCTCGGTCTTTGTTGGCCGTGGGCGGATTTTCCATATGATTGTTGCCAAATTGCTGTGGCGGCGGTCCCAGATTCACCGCGACGGTCTCAGGCCCAGTCATCTTGGGCTGCGGTTGAAAGCGCGCGCCCTGCTGGACCACTACCTCGTCCA
Organism: Terriglobales bacterium; assembly: GCA_030150795.1. The sequence goes on from JASLFF010000421.1 coordinate 1,782, forward strand.
CTACCGGCGCAACGTTTTTGGAAAGATAGTTGATCGCCACTTCATCGACTTGCGTTGACGGGTTTGCGGGTTTTAAAACTGCGCGCCACTGGATAAATCTTGCTGCGGGGACGTCTGTCCGCGCATCTTTAGCCAGATCAATGCGCGCCCAAGGACTCCAGTTGCGATCAGGATTATCGACGTTGCCGCTACGCGCGAACAGCTCAAAGTTGCCGCGTCCGCGGACCTCCGCCCGACCCCAGCGGGAAAAGATTTGCGCGTCTTTTACGTCGCTTTCAAACGTGCCTTCGGGTTCTGTGCCGTTGCTCATTACAAAAATCTTGCCCAGATTGCTAGTGGAACAATAAAGACCGCCATTCGGCGCTTTGCTGAATGCGCTCACTTGATTCGCTGTAGCGCGCAGCAGGTCGGTATAGTCTCCGTTTTTTTCGATCGCGTACACACGGCCCTTGTTTCCCGTGCCGGCAATCAATCTGCCAGCTGAATCGAACGCCAGGGCGTAAACAATATCTTCGTGGGAGGACCAGATCTTTTTCGGGGAGCCGTCCGGGGCGATGCTGTACACGTCTGAGCCGGAAAGGCTCACGCTGCCACTGAAGGGCGCGGCTGTGGGCGGAGCGCCTGGCCCCGAGGGCTGAGCAGCGGGCGCGCTTGGAGCGTTCTGCTGCGAGCCGGCATGCTTCTCACCCGTTCCCGCAGCATAAATATTGCCGGCGGGATCGACGGCCAGCGCGGTAATTTCCTTTTTGGAGGCGCTGTAAAGAACAAATCCCTCGCCGGCGGGCGTGATGCGATACACCAGGCCGCTGCCGTCTGATCCCGCAATCAGGTTGCCCTTGGGATCAAAAGCCAGCACGCGCAT
>JASLFF010000437.1 GCA_030150795.1 Terriglobales bacterium
GAAATACGATGGGGTGGGGCGTGCCAGAGGGTAACTATCGTCGGCAACTCTGCATCTGAGCAGTAAAGTGCCATTTTATGTAGAGCTTGCCTAAATATGGGGTGTGTCTTTTATAATCCGTGCCTCTAAGTTTTTAGTTAAAAGACAAGGCCTGCAAGGGAATTCTTGGAGCATCGGGCCACAAATCTGGCAGAGATGTACTGAAGGAGCAAAACTCAAATGAAAAGAGTGCTTGTCACGTTTGTGCTTGCGCTAACCACAGCAGCGTGGGGTCAGGGAAATTCACCATCGCAACAGCCACCGGCCGGACAACCTCCGGCACAACAGCCGCCAGCAGGCCAACAGCCTGCGGCAGGTGATTCACAGGCCAATGTCCCCACCAGCCAGAAAGTGATTAAAGACCCAGCAGAATATAATGCCTACATTACTGCGCTAAATACCACTGATCCCGCCGCCAAAGGCGCGGCCATGGAAGCTTTTGTTGCCCAATACCCCCAAAGCATTGTAAAGATTGACGCTCTGGAGCAGGCCATGAGCGCTTATCAGCAGGCGAGTAATCCGCAAAAAGTTGAGCAGATTGCCAGGCAGATCCTTACCATTGAGCCCAACAACGTGCGTGCCCTCGCAATTGTGGTGTACATTGAGCGCGGCCAAATCAAAGACGCAGCCAGCGGAGCCAAAGCCCGAGCTGATGCTGAGCGTGGCATACAGGAACTGCAGAACTGGAAGCCGGCGGATGTTTCCGGTGCTGAAGCAGAGAAGCTGCGCAACCAGATGATGGGCATCTTTGCCGGCACGGCCGCTTTTGGCGCCCTGCAGCAAAAAGATTACGCCAATGCGCGCAAGTTTTATGAGGAGGCCCTGAAAGTCGATCCCAATGATCTGGGCAACAATTACCAGATCTCCATCGCGCTGCTGGAATCGAACCCCATGGACCCACTCGGCTTCTGGTACGGCGCCAAGGCGCTGAGCATTGCTCAGAAGCAAAATCCTCAGGCTTTTCAGGCGTGGTCGCCCTATTTCCTCTCAAAGTACAAGAAATACCACGGCAATACTGACGACTGGAACCAGCGCATGGCCACCGCTGCCACAGAAACTGCTCCCCCGGCGAATTTTGTTGCCAGCATTCCGCTGGCGCCCACGCAGTGCGATCTTGCAGCGCAGGCCGTGTCGCCCACTGGCGATATTGATCTTTCATTCAGTGATCGCGAACTTGTGCTCTCCTGCCGCGATAAGACTCCCGCCAACAAAACTGCTGCAGACCGGGTCTGGCAGGACATTCAGACCAAAGAAAAGAATGGGGAAGCCAAACTGAGAATTCCGGTCAAGGTGATTGCTGTGCCGGACAACAACTCTCTTGATGTAGCACTGGGTGAAGACAACCAGGCAGCCAATAAGGCTGATATGCATGTCACGATGGACAAGCCGATGACCAAACCCCCGGCAGTCGGGGCTAATATCGAAATCATCGGCGTGATCTCAGAGTACACGCCTGATCCGTTCTTGTTCACCATGACCAAAGGCGAACTGCCGGCAGCCAAGCCAGCAGCCAAAGCACCGGCCAAGAAAGGCGCAGCAAAAAAAGGTACTACGAAGAAGAAAGCCAGCCAATAACAACCAAACGGCTTCAAGCGAAAAAGCAGCCTGGAATGGGCTGCTTTTTGCTTTATTCGCCCAGCATGAGCCGCTGGACCGAATGTGCGCGGCCTGTCGTTTCATCGCAACCAATCAGCACCGCGCAAAAACGCGGATCGCCCTTGGCAGCCTCAAAGCGTCCCGGCAGCCCGGTCAGGAAGCGTTGCAAGACCTGCTCTTTCTGCACACCGATTACGCTGTCATACGGGCCGGTCATTCCCACGTCGGTCTGGTACGCCGTGCCACCCGGCAGCACGCGTGTGTCTGCCGTGGGGACGTGAGTATGCGTACCCAGAACGGCAGTCACTCGTCCATCCAGGTACCAGCCAAGTGCGATTTTTTCTGAGGTAGCTTCCGCGTGAAAATCCACGATCACAACCTTGCTGCTGATCTTTGCCAGCAGCGCGTCCGCTTTGCGGAAGGGATCGTCAGTATCGTGCATAAAGACGCGGCCTTGCAGATTGATCACCGCATAATTTTGGCCCTGACGCGTTGTGCCTTCATACACGCCAACCCCCGGAACGCCTTCTGAGAAATTTGCCGGACGCAGGACCTTTCGCGCCCTTCCGCTGGGATCGCCATTGGCCGAGTTAAAGTATTCAACGATCTCGCGCTTGTCCCAAACGTGGTTGCCGGTGGTGAGCACGTGGCACCCCAGGTCAAAAAGCTCGTCGGCAATGGCCGGCGTGAGCCCAAACCCTCCCGCGGAATTTTCCGCGTTGGCGATCACCAGATCGACCTTGTTGGTTTCTACAATATGGCCCAGATGGTCGCGCACAATCTTGCGCCCCGGACTACCGAAGATATCGCCAATGAATAGTATCTGCATGAGTTTCGAATCTTTGATACTAACATTGCCGGTGACAGGGACTCATCTCATGCTTTTTTATGTTCTACTTCTCCCACAGGGCAGGGTGGTCATTAGACCTGCGGTAAAGCTGATCAACCCCCTCGGCTTCAGCTACTGAGGTACATCGCGCGCAAGTACGCCATATCCTAAAAATATAGCCGCGATGTTATTGCGCCAGGCGTACTGTGGCAAGAAAGTCGTAGTTTCCCGCCGGATTCACATGCAAATCCCGCACGCGGGCGGAGTGCACCACAACATTATCGAAGTACCAGAGATTGATGTACGGCAGGTCGCGCGCCAGTATCTGCTGCACCTGGGCATAGATCTGTTTCCTCTTCTCCTGGTCCACGGTGCTGCGGCCTGCATCGATCAGGCGGTCCATTTCCGGATTCACATAATAGCTTCTGTTTGCGTGTTTGGGCGGGAAGCTGGAGGAGTGGAAGGCGTAATAAAAAATGTCGGGGTCTTCATTGCCCCCGACCCAGCGCAAGGAATAAAGCTGGAATGCGCCCTTTGTCACGTCGGAATAGAACGTAGCAAACTCAAAGCTGCGGATGTCGAGCGCAATCCCAACCTGCTTAAGCTGCTGTTGCAGCACCGCCGCCAGCAGGCGCGTGGTTTCTTCTGTCGATGTTTTCATGGTCAGGTGAAAACGTATGCCATCCGCGCCGGGTGTGTAGCCTGCTGCGTCCAGCGTTTGATTTGCTTTGGCAGGATCATAAGGATAGTGCGCCACATTGCCGCTGTATGCCCAGTGCTGCGGCGGAAGCACACTGTCTGCCAGCCGCCCTTGGTCGCCGAACAAATAATGCAGCACTGCGCCGCGATCAATGGCATACGCAAGCGACTGGCGCACACGGACGTCCTTTAAAATCGGGTCCCGCAGATTGAACGCCAGATAAGCCAGCACCGTCCCAGGTTGCTGTTCGATTTCAAGACTGCGATAGCGGCGAAGCGTGCCAATCATGTCCGCGCTGAGAGAGCCGCTGGGAGAAATGTCCGCGCTGCCCTTGCGCAGCTCCAACGCGCGCGTGGTGGCATCGGGCACAATCGTCAGACGAACGCGTTCTACCTGGGCATGCGGACCCCAATAATTGTCATTCCGTTGCAAAACAACTTCAGTGTCAGGGTCCTGAGAGACGAAGATGAACGGCCCTGATCCGATGGGATGGCGATTGAATGGCTTGCCGCTGCCGTACGGCACAATTCCGAACGTTCCTTCAGAAACGTTGTATAGCAGCGTACCGTCAGGCTTGGAAAGGTGGATGATGACGGTCGCATTGTCCGGAGCGTCAACACGTTCCACCAGCTTGTAGGTCGTCGTTTTTAGCGTTGTCAGCGAGCCGTCGCGGATACTGTCCAGCGTCCACTTTACGTCGTGCGCAGTCAGCGGCCGGCCATCGTGGAATTGAATTCCGCGTCGTAAATGGAAAATGTAAGTCTTGGGATCGGGAGTCTCCCACGTTTCCGCTACCCACGGAATCATGTTGAAGTGGTCGTCACGATGGACCAGCGGATCAAAAATCAGCTCATCGATTCGTTCTGAATATGCGTCCGTGCCTACGCGAGGATCAAGGTTCGTGGGACTGCTCTCAATGATCATCACTACAATATTTGCGTCAGGACGCTTCGAGCAGGAAAGCATACTCGCGCACAGCAACAAACAAAAAAGCTTTAACCACAAAGGACACGAAGGAACACGAAAGCGTTTGGCCTTTGATTGAACTAACCTTTGTGAACCTTTGTGTCCTTTGTGGTTAAGCCTACTAAACATGGGATATTTTTCCCAGCACAGCGGCTCGCTTGGCCCCCGTGGCCGCAGGTACATTGCCTGGCAAACCGTTGAACGTCTGGTACGCCAGCAGCGCAAAAGCCACAGCTTCCTTGGCTTGGCTGGGAATGTCAAAATCGTCTGAATGCCGGAGCCACAATCCCATGCCTTCGGCTTCTTTTTTAAGCATCTCCATCAGAGCGGCATTTTTTGTGCCGCCGCCGGAGACCACCCAATCGCGATAGTTGCTCTTGGTCAGCACGAAGCTTTTCAACGCATGCGCCATGGACGCGGCAGTCAGCGCAGTTGCCGTGGCGATCACATCAGCCTTGGCGGCGCGGCCACACTGGCGCAGAAAAGCTTGAGCGTATTCACTGCCAAATTCCTCGCGGCCCGCTGTCTTCGGCGGCTTCTGCTTGAAGTAAGCTCCGTTCAAAGACTGTTCAAGCACCTGCTCAAGCACCGATCCTCTGCGCGCAACTGTTCCCCCATGGTCATACTCTTTCTTGAACAGCATTTGCATGAGCCGGTCAATCACCATGTTGCCCGGACCAGTATCGAAAGCCACAAGATCGTCCGGCGTGCCGCCCGCAGGAATCGCGGTGAGGTTGGCGATGCCGCCAATGTTTTGGACGATGCGTCCTTTATGCGGAGAACGAAAGATCGCATAGTCGAGCAACGGAACCAGCGGCGCGCCCTTGCCGCCTGCCGCCATATCTGCCGGTCGAAAATCCGAGACCACCGGCACGCCAAGCCTTGCAGCAATCATGGAGCCTTCGCCAGTCTGCCATGTGCATGCGATATTTTTTCCCAGGTAGGGAGCGGCTGTTCCTTGATGGTAGATAGTCTGCCCATGGCATCCCACAAGGTCCAGCCTGGCGTGGCCGGATTTCTTTTGTGCTTTGCTTACGGCTTCAGCATAAAACTCGCCCAGCCGGAAATTCAGCCGTGAAAGCTCAGCCACGCTGATCTGGCTGGCATTCATCGCCGCAAGAACG
>JASLFF010000508.1 GCA_030150795.1 Terriglobales bacterium
AGCGTGGGCAATTTACCGTTTTCATTTGTGAGGCGCGGCAACGCATCCGCAAGCGAGCGGAGATCGGCGGCAGACATGGCACTGAGATGTTCCAGCGCCACATCAACCAGAATATTGCCTTTGAAAAACAAAATACGCGTGTTGCTAGAAGCGGCCCGGTCTCCAATCTTCTCAACCTGCATCTGCGGCTGGACATAATAAGTAAACGCCCCGAAAGCGCCAGTGGCATCACTAAAGCGCGCAGCTTTGATCTGCATTGTGCGGCCATGGCGGCTATAGGTGGCGCTCTCCACATCAGCAAAACCATATTCTTTCAGGACAGTCGCGTCGGTTGCATCAGCCGCGGCCGGATCTTTGGAAGCCTTCACGCTCTTGGAGTCGATGCGCCAGCCGCTAAAGGTTTGCGGCAATGGGCCAGTGGGGGCCTTGGGCTGGCCGGACACTACGGTCGCCAGCAAAAGAGCAACCAGCAAAAAACGCACACATATTGACTTAAAAAAGGTAGAAGACATCACTGTTATTAGACACCATCTGGCACTAGAGAGATTCTAACCGGCTTTGGGGCACACGATCTGAAACAATAGGCGAATGGCGAGTCTTTTTACCCACGCCTTCGTTGGAACGGCGGTAGGACAGGCCGGTACATCTGACTGGCGCAAGGACTGGCGGTTCTGGTCCTTGATCATTGTTTGCTCAATTCTCCCTGACATCGATTCAATTGGATTTCACCTGGGGATTCCGTATAGCTCATTTTGGGGGCACCGGGGAATCACACACTCACTTGCCTTTGCCGCAATCCTTGCCATTTGCGTGGCGACGGGGTTCAGCAGGACACTTCGTCGTCCATGGGTGTTGGCACTTCTACTATTTTTCGTGACAGCCACTCACGGTCTCCTCGACGCCATGACAGACGGAGGCTTGGGTATCGCCTTCTTCTCTCCATTCAATCTTCAGCGTTATTTCTTACCCTGGAGGCCAATTCACGTCTCGCCCATTGGAGTCGGTCGGTTTTTCAGCCAACGCGGTCTGCGCATTCTGGGGAGTGAGATTGTTTGGGTGTGGCTGCCCGTCCTCACCATTTGGGCTTTAGCAAAAGCGATACAAGTGCTTCGGCGACTGTGGAGAAAACCAACCGAAGTGCTACATACCACAAGCGAGTAAGTCGGTTTCAAGCCTGAGGAGAAGGCCTCTGGTAACCCCTTTTTGCAGCGAATGGCCCGGCCAAATCGGGTAAACTAGAGGGAATGGCAATCATTCAACGCAGGAAGAGCGTAACAGCCAAAATAGGCAATGTGCGCGTTGGCGGCGACGTGCCCGTGGTTGTGCAGTCAATGACAAACACTGACACGGCGGACGTGCAATCTACCGTTCAGCAAGTGGCCCAACTGGCCCGGGCAGGGTCGGAAATGGTCCGCGTGACTGTAAACAATGACGCTGCGGCACAAGCTGTCCCGAAAATTTTTGAGGAACTGGCGAAGCAAAACATACACGTCCCAATTATCGGCGACTTTCACTATAACGGCCATCTTTTGCTGACGAAGTATCCTGAATGTGCGCAGGCGCTGGCTAAGTACCGCATCAATCCCGGCAACGTGAGCGTGGGCCGCAAGAATGACGATAATTTTCGCGCCATGGTTGAAGTGGCCGTAAAGAATGACAAGCCGGTACGGATTGGCGTGAACTGGGGCTCGCTGGACCAGCAACTTCTCACACGCATGATGGACGAGAACTCCCGCAGCGCGAATCCCAAAGACGCACGCGATGTCACCATGGACGCGATGGTTGAGAGTGCGCTGCGTTCAGCCGAACTGGCGGAAGAGTTTGGCTTGCCGCACAACTACATCATTCTCAGCGCCAAGGTCAGCGGCGTTCAGGATTTGATTGACGTTTACCGCATGCTGGCTGCCCGCTGTGACTATCCTCTGCATTTGGGTCTCACAGAAGCCGGCATGGGCGCAAAAGGCATCGTCGGTAGCGCAGCAGGGCTAGCGGTGCTGTTGCAAGAGGGCATCGGCGATACCATTCGCGTATCGCTCACGCCCGCTCCTAACGGCAATCGCGCGGAAGAAGTTTTTGTCGGCCAGCAGATCCTGCAATCGATGGGGATCCGCAGCTTCACTCCGCAGGTTACGGCCTGCCCCGGCTGCGGACGCACCACCAGTACTTTCTTTCAGGAGATGGCGGAGCAAATCCAGAGCTATCTCCGCACCAGCATGCCGGTCTGGAAAGACAAGTATCCGGGAATCGAAGAATTGAAAGTCGCTGTGATGGGTTGCGTGGTTAACGGCCCCGGAGAATCCAAGCATGCGAACATCGGCATTTCATTGCCTGGAACTTTTGAAGAGCCTAAAGCGCCGGTATTTGTTGACGGAAGACTGATGACTACGCTGAAGGGCGACCACATTGTGGCCGAGTTCTTTGTAATTCTGAACGAATACGTGCAGGCACGTTACGGTTCAGGAAAAGCTGCGGAAGCAGTCCACGTCTAGAAAGAATTTTTGGAAAATTCTTTAAGCACCCGCCGGTGGAACCGCAAAGGC
>JASLFF010000627.1 GCA_030150795.1 Terriglobales bacterium
GGACTGGCGGCGATCCGCGACGTGGACCACATCCGCAAGACGGTTGAGAACAATGCGGCGGGAGCGGCGTGGTTGATGGAACGCTTCAAGGAACTTGGAGTTAAAGCCATACCGACGAGCGCGAACTTTATCCACTTTACGGTGGATGAAGATGCCGCTGCCTTTACCAAACGCATGCAGGCCGAGGGAGTGATCGTCCGGTCGCTGGCGCCGTGGGGTGCGCCCAACGCTATACGCGTAAGCATTGGCACTCCGGAACAGAATGAGACGTTCATTCGCGCGCTGAAAAAGCTGGTGCGAGTAGCAATTAGCAAATAGCAATTGGCAAAACGATTCACCGCAAAGGGCGTTAAGGACGCAAAGAACAGAAATTTCTGAAACGATTCCTTTGCGACCTTTGCGCTCTTCGCGGTGAAGTTCTTTGGGCTTTGTATTACGATGGCTTCCACCACATGGAATACCGCAGCCGCACTGGGACGGCGCAACGTACTTGCGTCGATCGGCATGGTGCTGGTGGCGGTGTTCGTTGTCTTTGCGCTGTTTGCGCCATGGATCGCTCCGCAAAATCCCAGCGACATCGATCTGCCTTCCCGGCTTCAGCCGCCCAGCGGCGCGCACTGGTTCGGCACCGACGAGCTAGGCCGCGACATTTTCTCACGCGTGATCTACGGCGCGCGCATCTCCATGCTGGTGGGCAGCAGCGTTGTGGCAGGATCGCTGTTACTGGGGCTGGTGCTAGGCTCCATTGCTGGTTACTACGGCGGATGGGCAGACAAGTTTTTCAACGTCATACTGATGAATGCGTTTCTTTCTTTCCCCGGAATTCTTCTGGCAATAGCTTTTGTGGCTTTTCTTGGACCGGGAATCTTCAACCTAATACTGGCGCTGTGCATCGGTGGATGGGTGGGTTACGCACGGTTGGTGCGCGCGCAGGTGCTTGCAGTGAAAGAGAAAGAATTTGTGGAAGCGGCGCGGGCCCTGGGCGCAAACGACTGGCGCATTGTTACGCGACACATTTTGCCCAACATTATTCAGCCGGTGATTGTGCAAGCAGCGATTGGCATGGCAGGAGCCGTGTTGGCGGAAGCGACCATGAGCTTTCTGGGGCTGGGCGTTCCGCCGCCGACGGCAAGCTGGGGATCGATGCTGAATGATGGCCGTGCACATCTTTTCGATGCGCCGCACCTAGTGCTCTTCCCTGCTCTGGCAGTGATGCTGGCGGTTCTGTCGTTCAACTTTATTGGCGACGCGCTGCGGGATTACATGGACCCGAGGTCGAGGATTGAAGCGGGGCTGTAGGAGCAATTGGCAATTAGCAACTCGCAATTAGCCAAACCGGTTCACCGCAAAGGACGCGAAGGCCGCAAAGAAAAAACAATTCTGAAATTCTCGGTCGCCGCGGATTTACGCAGATAAACGCTGATGAGAATTGGGATCATCTCTGATACGCATGGTCTGCTTCGTCCTGAGGCGGTGGAGTTGCTGCGTGGGTCGGAGCACATCATTCATGCGGGCGATATTGGCGCACCGGAAATCATTCCAGAACTGGAAAAGATTGCGCCGGTCACGGCGATCCGCGGCAATGTGGACACGCAGGCGTGGACGCGCAAATTCGCCGAAACGGAAGTGGTCGAACTGGGCGGAGTCTTTCTCTATGTGATTCATGACGCGAACGCTATTGATCTAAATCCCAAAGCTGCCGGTTTTGCAGTGGTGATCAGCGGACACTCACACAAGCCGAAACAGGAAGTCAAAGACGGCGTGCTGTATTTCAACCCGGGCAGCGCAGGGCCGAGGAGATTCAAGCTGCCGATCAGCGTGGGAAGGCTGGAGATTCTGGACGGGAAGGTGAGCGCGGAGATTTTAGAAATTTAATTTTCACCACGGAGGCGCGGAGACGCGGAGACGCGGAGAAAACCTGAAAACAATAATTTTCTTACCGGTCAAACCTCCATTTGTCAGCACGCAGCGTAAAAGTTAATTCAGCGTACTAATCTGCTCTAGTGGTGTGACTTCTTGCGTCTGAAGATTGCTTTTGGCTATAGGGATCCTTCCTCTTCGACAAGCTCAGGGTCGGGACTTCAGAAAAAGACTCAGCCTGGCCGCGAATCAACGCGAATCAGAATCAATGCGTGCGCGATATTGCGCCGGATCGGTCACCAGAGATTACCGTGGGTGAGAGAATGAACTATCGATTGTGTGCTTACAGATTGTCGTCACTATAGGGATCCCTCGCAAGCTCGGGATTACAGAAAAAACGTCTACTGACGGATCCTTGGATTGGCCAGCGAGTAGAAAAAATCGGTGAGGAAGTTTACGGCCACGTATGTAAGGCCGATCATGAGGATGCAGCCCTGGACGAGATAGTAGTCGCGGCTGCTGATGGCGCTGATGGTAAGGCGGCCGATGCCGGGCCAGGAAAAAATTGTCTCGGTAACGATAGCGCCCGCGAGCAGCGCGCCGAATTGAAGTCCCACAACGGTCAACACCGGCACCAGTGCGTTACGCAGCGCATGCTTATACACCACTACATTTTCTGATAGTCCTTTGGCGCGCGCGGTGCGGATGTAATCCTGCCCCAGTTCTTCGAGCATCGCCGTGCGGACCATGCGCGTGAGGATGGCACCTT
>JASLFF010000366.1 GCA_030150795.1 Terriglobales bacterium
GGCACGTTTGAGAACATCGCCAAGTTCCGCTCGCAGGCCATGCAGGCAACTACTCCCGCCGACAAAGCCCAGGCGGAAGGCCAGCTTTCCGGCGCGCTGAAGAGCCTGTTTGCCGTGGCGGAAAATTATCCTGAGTTGAAAGCCTCAGAGCAGTTCACGGGGTTGCAGAGTTCGCTCAACTCGATTGAGGACAACATCCAGAATGCGCGACGTTACTACAATGCGGTGGTGCGCGATTTCAATACGCGCGTCCAGTCGTTTCCGACCAACATCATCGCGGGTATGTTCGGCTTCCACGCGCGGCAGTTCTTTGAAATGGAAACACCCGCCGACCGCGAAAACGTGGCTGTAAAGTTCTAAGCCAAGTGAAATTCACTGGTCATTTCCGAAGCCGGGTCTTTGCCGCCGCACAAGTTCTTGCTGTGCTGCTGCTGCTGGTTTTCAATCTGCCGGCGTGGGCGCGCAGCTACCATATTTCCAAATTCAACAGCAACATTCACGTAGAAGAAGATGGCTCCGCACGTGTTGAAGAGCAGATCACGTTTGTCTTCAACGGCGAGTATAACGGCATTTATCGCGATCTGCCGGTGGACTATCCCGGTCCTGGTGGCTCGAATTACACGCTGTTCGTGAAGGTTTTGTCCGTTACCGATGAAAGCGGCGACAAGCTAAAAGTCGAGAAGAAGACCAACAATGGCTTTCTTCATTTGAAGATTTATGTCCCGGGAGCGACGGACGCAACGCGCACGGTGAACATTGAGTATTCCGTGGACAACGGTACGCGGTTTTTTGAAGACCACGACGAGTTTTATTGGAACGTGACCGGCAATGACTGGCCGGTGCCGATTGAACAGGCGTCTGCAACGATTTACTTTCCGGCGGAGGCAAGCGGCAAGCTGCAGGCGCAGGCCTTTGAGGGAATCTACGGATCGTCGCAGCACGCTTCTGCTTCTGTCACCGGGCCCAGCGCCAGCGTTGAAACCAGAGATCGGTTACCCATGCGCGGCGGGCTGACGGCCGATATATACATTGAAAAGGGCGTACTTCACCAACCCAGCGGTATGGCGCGTTTTTTCAGGTTCATTCGCAGCAATCCGGTAGTTACGCTTCCGCTGTGGGCTTTTGCCGTGATGTTTCCCATGTGGTGGATGAAAGGCCGCGATCCCGATCCGGGAATGTCCGTTGCGCCGATGTATGAGCCGCCGGAGAAGATGGGGCCTGCCGAAGTAGGCACGCTGATTGATGGCAGCGTGGATCCCCGCGACATCACTTCTGTCCTGGTGGATATGGCGGTGCGCGGCTATGTGAAGATCGTGGAGACGCAGCACAAAGGCTTTTTCTCTTCCACCAAAGATTATGAGTTCCACCTGCTGAAAGATCCTAGCCAGTGGAACGACCTTACGGACTACGAGCGGGCGATGCTGCAACAGGTCTTTTCCGGCGGGCAGGTAACGCTGCTCTCCAGCCTGACCAATCATTTTTATACCGCGCTGCCCATGATCAAGGGCGAAATCATGAGCGCGCTGAAATCCAAGGGCATGTACACGGTTGATCCGGATTCTGCCCACGGATATTTGGCCATGGGTGCGCTGCTGGTGGCGTTGCCGTACGTCGCGCTCCAGGTGCTTGGCTTCGCCGATTTCCTGAGCTCCATGCCGCTGGCTATTGTGAGCGGACTGATTGCGCTGGCGATCATCATTATTATCGGACGGCAGCTTACGGCAACCAGCTTGAAGGGCGCACGGACCCAAGTGCAGATCAAGGGCTTCCAGGAATTTATGAATCGCGTGGATGCTGATCGCCTGAAGCGGATGCCGCCGGACACGTTTGAAAAATTTCTGCCGTATGCCATGGCGCTGGGCGTGGAACATCGGTGGGCCAAGGCTTTTGAGGGCATCATCCAAAACCCGCCCACGTGGTACCAGGGATACGGGCCGAGCCCGAGTTTCAGCACCTTCTACTTCGTCAACAGCCTGGGTTCGATGGCGACCACTGCGAGTTCTACTTTTGTCTCGGCACCGCGAGCCAGTTCCAGTGGGTCAGGATGGGGCGGCGGCGGTGGTGGCGGAGGCTTTTCTGGCGGCGGGTTTGGCGGCGGTGGCGGCGGAGCGTTCTAAAGCCAGCCGCTGAAATTCGGGAGAGGTTATCGCGATGATGAGTTTTCAGGGACTCGCCAAACCATCCCGTACCGCTCTTGGCGTCGCCATTCGCAGAGCGTCGCATCAACTGTATGATTCTCCTCCGCTCGTATTGGACGACCCAATCGCTGTCCCGATTCTGGGTGAACGTTACCGTCCCGCACTTGAAGAAGCAGCTGCGTCCATCGGTGAGAGCTTTTCGGTGTCAATGCGCGCGTGGCTCGTTGCCCGCAATCGATTGGCTGAAGATAATCTTGCGCAGGCTGTCCGTTTTGGCGTTCGCCAATATGTTCTGCTGGGAGCAGGTCTGGACACATTCGCCTATCGCAATCCACATCCGGACGTTCAAGTCTTTGAGGTTGACCATCCTGCCACGCAACAGTGGAAGCGCGAGCTAACGCTCTCAAATGGATTATCGGAGCCCTCCTGCCTGCATTACGTTCCAGTGGATTTCGAACACCAGGACCTTGCCCAGCAACTGGCAATCTGTGGTCTGGATTTTGCGGCCCCAACTGTCTTTGCGTGGCTTGGGGTAGTGTTGTATCTTACCCATCCAGCTTTTCGAACAACTCTTGATCTTATTGCACGTTTCCCCGAAGGCAGCGGCGTTATTTTCGACTATGCCTTGCCCAGGAAGGCGCTGGCGCCGCATGAATTGGAAGGCCGCGACGCGCTTGCTGCTCGTGTTCAAAGCCTAGGAGAGCCCTTTCAACTGTTCTTTACCCCGGAAGAGATGAAGATTGAGCTGAGTCAGTTTCAGCGCGTGGAAGATCTGGATGCCAGGGAACTGAATGCCCGCTATTTCGCCAATCGTACAGATCGATTGAACCTCTTGGGCCGCTCGGCGAACATTGTTAGCGCATGGCGTTGATCGATTGGCAGTGCCCCTGCAAGGCGAGTCTATTGAACAATGCCGGAATCATGTTGCATTCCATACAGCGCCATCAGCTTGGAATGTGAATGACCAGATCAATCTGGCATGGGATTGGCGTGCCATCACGTTTGGCTGGAATGTACTTGAATTCGCGAATGGCCGAGAGCAGGGTTTGCTCAATCTTCGGAGTTGCCATTCCAGAAGTGAGCCGAGCATCAGCCACGCGGCCATCGATATTGATGGTG
>JASLFF010000664.1 GCA_030150795.1 Terriglobales bacterium
CTTACGTAAAGAAATTTCACAACATGCTAGAACCCGCAACGCAAAATGTCCATTAAATTTTTCTAAAGAGGCAATTTCAGAAAGGCTTGATCTCACATGCCCGATGTGACGCCTCGGTTACTCCCATTCTTGCGCCGTTCCTGTTATCCTGAGCGGTTTCACACGGGGTGAGGTCCAACGTATGCTGAGCATGCAAGGAAAGAACGTGGTTATTTTTGGCGTGGCCAACAAACGCAGCATCGCGTGGGCCATTGCCCAGCGCCTGAATGAGGCCGGAGCCAAGCTCGTTATCACCTACCAAAACGAACGCCTGAAGGCCGAGGCGCATGACCTGATTACTTCTTTGCCCGGCGCACAAGCTTTTCAATGCGACGTCTCCAACGACGCGGAGATTGACACACTCTACGCTCAGCTCAAGCAGCACTTCGGTCAACTAGACGCAGTAGTACATTCCGTGGCTTATGCTCCCGCCGAGGAGTTGAAGGGCGATTTCGTGAATACGTCGCGCGAGGGCTTTCGAATCGCCCACGACGTGAGTGTTTACTCTCTGATTGCAGTGACGCGCGCCGCAGCCCCGCTGATGACAAATGGCGGAAGCGTGATCACGCTGAGTTACTTTGGCGCCGAAAAAGTTGTGCCCGGATACAACGTAATGGGCGTGGCCAAAGCTGCGCTGGAAGCCACTGTCCGTTACCTTGCCAATAGCCTGGGAGAGAAGAAGATTCGAGTGAACGCCATCTCCGCCGGCCCCATCAAGACACTGGCCGCCCGCGGCGTAGGCGATTTCAGCCAGATGCTCAAGAACCATGCCGAGCATGCGCCGCTCAAGCGAAACGTGGAACCGAGGGAGGTTGGCGATACGGCACTGTTCCTCTCTTCCGATCTCGGCTCAGGAATCACCGGCGAGACTATCTACGTGGACTGCGGCTACAACATCATGGGATTTTAGATTTTTGAAATCCCGAACCCGCGGTTTGTGCGGGTGAGGGAACCCTACTATCTTCATTGCTTTCGAGGGAACAGAAACCTCCCATGCCACGCGCCAAAATCCTTATCGCTTACATTGTGATCGACCTGCTGATTGTCGCTGGCGTGGTATGGTGCGTTTTTCAGCACGTGCCGGTAAACAAGTATTTCTTTCCGGCCATTGTGCTTTTCATGGCAAATGGAGCGTGGCTGGTGGTGATGACGGTGAGGAAGACGCCGCCGCGAATCTAAAACCTTGGAAACACAGAGGAAAGGAGGCAGCGGAGGAGAAAATTTTACCGCGGATTTGCGCGGATGAACGCGGATAAAAAACTCCTGCGCCTGACAAGCAGGAAGCTCTACCATTTTCGTATCCTGATCAACTTCAATCTTTTTCTTCTTTTTTTTCTTTCCTCCGTGTCCTCTGTTCCTCCGCGTTTCAAAGATGTTGGGCTTTGACTGTAATAACGCGATCATCAGTTCCACGATGCGCAATCGCAATCTCCACGTCGCGCTCTTTGGCAAACCTCTGAAACTTCTCTCCCCACTCGATCAGCAGGATGCTTTGCGCGGTCATCAGATCGTCAAGAGCCAGCGTGTCGAGTTCGCGCTGCGTGTCGATGCGGTAAAGATCGATGTGGTAGAGAGTCACGACGGGGCCGCGATATTCGTGGATCAGTGTGAATGTCGGGCTGGTAACGTCTTCCGCTTTGGCCGCCTGGAAACCTTCCGCAATGCCTTTGACCATGGTGGTCTTCCCTGCTCCCAGATCGCCACGCAAAAGCACGATGCCTCCCGGCTTGAGGTCGGCGACCAGGCGTCGGCCAAGTTCCGTGGTCTCTTCGGCGGAGTGGGTTTGAAAAGTCTTCATCGCTCCAGTTTTCATCGCTGAAGATAGGCAAAGTTGCTGCGGGATTCCTCTTCGCAAACGGCAAAGGCTTCGCCAAGGCAGTTGATGATGTCCGTGGCGATCATGGATTGCTGGCCATAAAGCGACGCGGCGATATCTCCGGCGAGGCCGTGGAGATAGACGGCGCGCGCAACCCCGAGCGCCGTAATCAGGTCGCGGGCCTCCCTGACTTTGGCTGCTATTTTCGCGGCGGCAACATTCGCCATCTCCGGATCTGATTTTTTTGCCAGCTCTTTGATTTTCTTTCCTTCAGGATCATCGCCTGGACGCCATCCGACGGAAGATCCTTGCAGAGGCCTTTGCGCAAGGACGGCAGCAACAATTCCAGTAAGCACGTCGCCTGAGCCGCCTTTGGCCATTCCCGGATTTCCGGTCAAGTTAATCCACACGTGTCCATGCGGGCTGGCAATGACGGTACGATGCCCTTTCAAAACGACGCAAGCGCGGGTCAATTCCGCGGCGCGTCTGGCAGCCCCAACACGATTGGCCTGGATGGCCGGAACAGGGGAGCCGATAAGCCGCGACATTTCGCCGGGATGCGGCGTGAGCACACGGAAAGAATAGTCGTCGGCGTCCGGCTGGATTTCTTCACCATGTCCAGCAAAAGCATTGATCCCATCGGCATCGATGACCAGCGAGGCAGTGCAAATGCTTACAAAGTCACGGATGAACTCCGCCGTCTCCTCATTCTGCGAAAGCCCGGGACCGAGAGCGACCACGGTTTTGCCTTTCAAAAGCTGCTCGCGTCGCGCCAGGGCCAGAATCGAAACCGTGCCGTCAGCGGTCTCCTCCAGCAGCTCAGTCATCAGTTCCGGCGCAGATGCCGCGACAACGCTTTGCACAGACTTGGGAGATGCCACGGTTACGAGTCCGGCGCCGGTCCTGAGAGCCGCCAGCCCAGCCATGGCCGGTGCGCCGCTCTTGCCTACTGAGCCGCCGATCACTAGCACATGGCCAAAATCCCCTTTATTGGCATCAGGACGGCGTTGCAGGGCCAGCGCCTGCACATCGGCACTGGTTACCGCGTCCTGACGCAGCGAGGCGTGTTGAGCCACCAGGTTAAGAGGAGAACCAATATGGGCGATGGCAATGGGACCATCCGTAAGATCAGCAAACACCAGAGCAGACTTGGGAGCGGTGAAAGAGACTATGCCATCGGCGTGAACGAAGGAAGAGTAATCAAAAGCGTTCTCATTGGCATCAGCGTCCACACCAGACGGCAGATCAACAGAAAGCACCCAGCCTGTAGCTTTGTTGATGCGAATGATTGCTTTTTCTGCAAGACCCTTCAGTGGCGGCTTGAATCCTGTGCCAAGAATCGCATCGAGAATCAGATCAGATTTGAGCGCCTGCTCAATTTCAGGCTTGCTGAGGTCTTTTTCTTCGGCGATCCACAAGGCCGGCACAGATAGCTTCTTGAACATTTCAGCCGCATCACCGCGCAGATCGTCCGGCCCTTTGGCCAGCACGATGACGGAAACTTTCTTTCCAGCTTCATGCAGCTTGCGCGCCGCAACGAATCCATCGCCGCCGTTGTTGCCTTTGCCGCAGACGACGCACACAGAGTCAAAGTCGAAATGCTTCTGCGCAAATTCAGTCACGGCCGCGCCCGCGTTTTCCATCAACGTGAGTGACGAAACGCCGTGCTTCTCAGTGGTTGCGCGGTCAATGGCGCGCATCTCTTCCGCGGTAACGATTTTCATGGGCGCGTACGGACGGCGCTGGCCGCCAGCGATTCCAGCTTGGCAAGTTGCGCGGTTTCTCCCATGGCGATCAAAAAATCGTCGGGGCCAATGGTCTCATGGGCTTCAGGGTTGAAGCGCGTATTGCCGTCTGCGTGACGGATGGCCAAAATCATGATGCCAAAGTTGTGGTGGATGCCGGAACTGCCAACTGTTGTGCCCGCGAGCGACGATTTGGGCATGATCCTGATTTCCTCAATCAGCATCTGGAAATTTCCGGAGCGGTCGCTGGTGATGTCGAGAAAATCGAGCAAGTGTGGACGCAGGAAGCTTTGGGCAATGCGATGCCCGGCGGCGGCGTAGGGCGAGATTACAATATCGGCCCCGGCGGTCTTCAGATGCTTTTCCGCCGCTTCCTCACTGGCGCGGGCAATGATCTTAAGCCGCGGATTCAAGCTGCGCGCGGTGAGCACAATATAAATGTTCGTAGCGTCCGTGGTGGTGGCAGCTACCAGCCCGGCGGCGCGGTCAATGCCGGCATCGCGCAAGGTTTTCTCGCTGGCGGCGTCACCCACCAGGGCCAGCCATTTGGGATCAAGGGCTTCTATGCTGGCTTCATCGTTTTCAATGATCACAAAAGGACAGGGCTTGCGCGCAAGCTCATTGGCCACGCTGTGGCCCACACGGCCTGCGCCGCAAATAATGTAGTGGTCCCTGAGACCGGCGATGTCGCGTTCCATACGGCGTTTACCGAAGACCTTGACCAGTTCGAATTCTAGCAAAGCCTGCGTCAGCGCTCCGATCATAAGAAAGACCAGCGATACGCCGGCAATAATAATGACGACGTTGAAAACGCGCCCGGCGTGGGAAAGCGGATGGACTTCCTGGTATCCGATGGTGCTTAGCGTGATCACCACCATGTAAAAGCTATCGAACCAGCCCCAGCCTTCGATGAAATGAAAACCTACCGTCCCGGCCGCGCTGAGCAGCAGCAGGGCCGCGGTAAAGATCTTCAGCAGGCGAAAGCGACGGAGGTTCAGAGGAGACTCCTGATCGAGTTCATTTTAGATCAAAAGGAAAGTCTAACCACCGAGGCACCGAGGCACGGAGAAAACCGGGAACAGGGACCGAGGGGAATCATGCCCACCGCACAGCAGATCTATTGACCGTGAGACAAGAGAATGCCGCGATCCCGTGGTGAATACTCGGGTGTCGCGGGCCATCGGCGGCTTGAATGGCCGTCGTGAATTTGTGGCGGTAGCGATCCCTCGCTACGCTCGGGACTTATAAAGCTCCGCGCTGGACGCGACTGTGCTTTCGTCCGTAGCCGAAGTAAATCGCCATGCCAATCACCAGCCATACGACCAAACGCACCCACGTTTCCCAGGGAAGGTTCGCCATGAGGTAGCCAGAGATCAAAATTCCCATGATCGGCACAAAGGGGACCATTGGCGTTCTGAACGGGCGCTCAAGGTTGGGATTGCGGCGGCGAACAATCCAGACTCCCGCACAGACGATCACAAACGCCAACAGAGTGCCGATGTTCACCATGTCTCCCAGCAGGTTAATAGGCAGTGACGCAGCCAGAAAAGCTACACAGGTGCCGACCATGAGAGTAGAAATCCACGGCGTGCGGAATTTTGGGTGAACGGTGCTGAAGACTGAGGGCAAAAGCCCGTCACGCGACATAGAGAAAAAGACGCGCGATTGCCCCAGCAGCATGACGACGATGGTGGAACTCAAGCCCATGAGCGCGCCGATCTTCACCATGAGGCTTCCCCAGCCGACGCCGGTCTTGTCGATGCCTACGGCAAGCGCGTCGCGCACGTTGAGAAATTTGTAATTAACCAGACCGCAAAGAACGCCAACAACAAGGATATAGAGAATCGTACAGATCACCAGCGAGCCCAGAATACCAATTGGCATGTCGCGGGATGGATTCTTCGCTTCCTGCGCCGCGGTGGAGACAGCGTCGAAACCAATATAGGCAAAGAAAATTACCGCTGCGCCGCGGCTTACGA
>JASLFF010000677.1 GCA_030150795.1 Terriglobales bacterium
GGGGATGCGGCGTTCACCGTTTTCTCAAGCTTCCAAAACGTTTTCTTCGGTGTCGCGATTTGCTTCGTCCAGCAGGCGCAGGCCTTCCAGCAAAATGCCTTGCGATGACTGAGTAATCGTCTGCTCGCTGCTGCTGCCGGCAAAGTCAATTTCAAAAGTTCCGGCTGTCCACGTCAGCACCTTGTACACCGCTGGATCGCCTTTCAGGTCGCCATAAACAGCGTGATTGATCTGGCCTTCAGTGAAATACATTTTGCACTTCTCGCCGTTGTTGGTGAGTGTGAGCGCGCAGGTTTTGCGGCCCATATCCAGTGACTGCAAAAGGTCCAGCACGTTCATCTGCGCCAGGCTTCCCCGTAATACGGATTCTCCCGGGGCCTCGCGCGCCATCTTCTCCAGTGAAATCTTGTCCACAACTTTTTTGATTCTGGCTGCGGCGTCTTTCAGGAAAAACGGCTTTTCAATAAAATCTTCCACCGTGTCCTGGACGGTCTTGAGCTTCTCATTGATGTCAACCTTGCTGGCCATCAGGATCACGGGAATTCCAGCGCTGGCATTGCGGCTCTTGATCTTCTGCAGCAGCTGGCGACCATCCATGCCGTTCATGGCGTAGTCAGCAATGATCAGGTCGGGCTTGTCCTCAATGGCTTTCAGCAGCGCATCGGCAGCGTCATTCATTGGCTGTACAGTCGAAAAATGCGCAAGGGCCTGCCGCAACATCTCCAAAACCATGGGATTGTCATCGACCAGCAGGACTTTAATATTGCTCGGCATGTGACCTATTTCTTCGGTAGTGGATCAGGTTAAGAAAGCTGATCCAATACCAGTATCAGCGTCTAGCGATTCGCTCGCGAATCGCGGCCTTCAGGCAGACGTTCATCGCGTAGTGATGAATTTTTCACGTCAGCGCATTCAAAAATTACCAAAGCACCCAACTCATCTACCGTTTCTTCGACTTGCGCTGATAGTCTCCGCTTTTTCCGCCTGATTTACGTTGCAAAACAATTTCACGGATGGCGATTCCTTTATCGAGGGCTTTGCACATGTCATATACCGTTAGCGCGGCGACGGTGGCTGCCATCAGCGCCTCCATCTCCACTCCGGTTTGGGCGGTTGTGGCGGCTTTGGAGTTGACCTGAACGCCATTTTCGCATACCTCAGTGGTCACATCAATGAATGAGAGCGGCAGCGGATGGCACATTGGTATCAAGTCGCTCGTTCGCTTGGCCGCCGCAATCCCGGCGAATCTGGCCACTTCCAGCGGGTTTCCCTTGGGATTTTGCGGCAGCGCGTTCAGGACTTCCTGCGACATCTCAATAAACGCAGACGCTTCGGCTTCGCGACGGCTGGCCGCTTTTCCTGACACGTCAACCATCTTGGCGCGACCAGCGGCGTCATAGTGCGAGAGCTTGCCGCTGTTGGACTTGGTTGTGCCTTGTTTTTTCATGGCCCGTGGATTATTTGTCGTTTTACGAATCGTCATCCCGAGCTCCGTTCATTGAGGACGCGCACTCGGGACCCATTCGCACCTGCTTTTGGTGCGGATGGGCAGAGCGTCCGAAATAGGAGCGAGGGACCTTGTGTTTTGTCTTTTCCGTTCTTCACCGCAAGACCACCGTCACCATCTCGCCTTTTGCCAGCTTCTCGCGATCCGGAGGCACCACAAGATAGCAGTTTGCCCGCGCCGCCGCCAGCATATCGCCCGATCCTTGCCATGGCACTACTTCGACTTCGGGATCATCCAATCCGCCATCAAGTCTAGCTGGCAA
The DNA here is from genome assembly GCA_030150795.1 of Terriglobales bacterium. Next base: position 1,770 of record JASLFF010000677.1, read on the forward strand.
AAACCTTGTCAATCCCGTTTTGGTCTTGAACTCTTTTCTGAGCCTCGCCTTCGCCGACTTCATTCGCTCAGGATCAGCGCCGCTAAGAGCTTCCACCATCTGTCGCGCAAAAAGCTCAAACGTCACCATTACTGATACAGGATTTCCCGGCAGGCCAAAGAACGGAATTGTCCCGACCTCGCCAAACACCACCGGTTTACCCGGCTGGATCAACGCTCCGGTAAAGAAGAACTTTGCTCCCAGAGTCTTGAGCGCCTGCTCCACCAGATCAAACTTTCCCATTGAGACGCCACCGGAAAGCAGCAGCATGTCCGCCTTCAGCCCTTCCTGTATCAACTCCGTCAGCTTGCTTTCTTCGTCCGGAGCAATCGGCAACTGCACCGGCTCGCCGCCGCATTCCGCCACCAGCGCGGCCAGAGAATAGCTGTTGCTGTTTCGGATCTGGCTCGGCCCCGGCTTCTCCGCAACCTCCACCAATTCGTCCCCGGTGGAAAGAATTGCCACGCGCGGCTTGCGATAAACCTTTACGCTGGCCTTGCCCGCGGCTGCCGCCAAAGCAATCTGCGCCGGTCCAAGGCGGATGCCTGAGGGTAAAAGCTCCTGACCCGCCTGGGCCTCAGCGCCTGCCGGCACAATGTTTTCGCCGCTCGCGACAGTCCGCTGAATCTCGACAAGGTCTTCCGTCCTCTTCTCTTCCGGCTTGGGGCTCTCATGGCTCACGATATCTAGAATTTTGTGATCATCGCCAATGCTCCCGCGATCACCCAATTCCCTTTGTGTTCCGTAGCCGGCCCTGAGCGACTCTGAACCTGCGAAAGAGGGGTCGAACGGGTGTCCTTTGTGGTTGATTTCCTGGGTTTTGCGCTCGGTATACTCCACCATCACTACGGCATCGGCTCCCGCAGGGACAGCCGCGCCAGTCATGATTTCTACCGCTTCTCCCGACTCAACTGGCAGATCGTAGCTATCGCCCGCCCTCACCTGTCCCACCACGCGAAGCAGCGTTAGACCACGGGCCAGATCATCCGCGCGAACGGCAAAACCATCCCGCGTGGCTCTTGGGAACGGAGGAAAATCCCGGTCAGCCAGAACCGGCTTCGCCAGGACTCGCCCTAGTCCCTG
>JASLFF010000689.1 GCA_030150795.1 Terriglobales bacterium
AATTCGTCTTTGTTCTTAAAATACAGATAGATCGTGCCGTCCGCTACCCCGGCACGGTCGGCGATCTCTGCCACGCGAGAGTGAAAAAATCCGTGCTCCGCAATGACCTCAATGGCTGCGTCGAGAATGCGCTGGTACTTATCTGAGGTGCCGTTGGCTAAACGGCCTTCACAAACAGCTACCCGATCAGCCAACGGCACCTCAGATAAGTACCAGCGCATTCTCGACGCGGCCATTGAGGTCATTGCGGAGCACGGATTTTTTCACTCTCGCGTGGCAGAGATCGCCGACCGTGCCGGGGTAGCGGACGGCACGATCTATCTGTATTTTAAGAACAAAGACGAATTGCTGATGGCATCGATTGACTCGGCTTTTCACCGGTTCATCCAGCGGGCGCGGAGTTCACTGGACCAGGTAGCTGATCCTCGCGAAAAATTGCGCCGTCTGGCTTTTCTTCACCTTGAGTCGCTGGGCTCAAACCGCAGTTTGGCCATTGTGTTCCAGACCGAGCTCAGGCATAGCGCCAAGTTTCTTGGCCAGTTTTCTCATAACCTTCTGGTGGAATACTTTGATGTAATCAAAGGCGTTTTGCGTGAAGGCCAGGAGGCGGGAGTTTTCAGGGCCGACATTTCCATCACCATCGCAGCCCATTGCTTCTTCGGCGCAGTGGATGAGATAGTAACCACATGGATCCTTTCTGATCGCGACCGGGACCGCGATTATCACCTCTCCAGCCTGACCGAATCGGTAGTGGCAATTGTCCTTAAAGGCGTAGAAACGGGACCTTAAGTATGGAAATCAACACTCTCGCCGACATCTTTTTTGCTTCAATTGCACACGACCTGGAACGCCACGTGATTTTCAAGCGCGGCAGCGCGTGGCAGGTGATTTCTTCCCGGCAGCTTTATGGCTATGTGGCCACGCTTGCCAGAATCCTGAAGCAATGGGGCATCCACAAAGGCGATCGCGTTGCAATCCTGAGTGAAAATCGCCCGGAATGGATGATTGCCGACTTTGCCTGCGTGAGCACCGGAATTATCGACGTACCGATTTACGCTACGCTAACGGCGGACCAAACTGCGTATCTGTTGCAGAATTCCGGCGCGCGCGTGATTTTTGTTTCCACCCTTGAGCAGTTGCGCAAGGTGCAATCCATCCGGGCCCAGACTTCGCTGGAAAAAATTGTTGTGATGGATGACATCAGCGAAATCAACGTAATTCCCATGTGGTCTTTGATCAACTCCGCATCCCAGGATGCGGACCCTGAATTTGACGAAGAAGCCCATCGAATCACGCCCGATGACCTGGCGACGTTGATTTACACTTCGGGAACAACCGGAACGTCTAAAGGCGTAATGCTCAGCCACGGCAACCTCACTACCTGCGCCATTATGGCCAGCAAACAGGCGGAGTGGACACCGGAGGATGTCTATCTTTCATTCCTTCCGCTTTCTCACGTTACCGCGCGCCATGTGGACTACGTTTGCTATCTGGACGGGGTCAGCCTTGCCTATTGCGCCGTGTTCGACCAGCTTTCAGAGATGCTGCAGGAAGCCAAACCCAGCATCATTGTCGCGGTGCCGCGCGTTTATGAAAAGATCCGTGCCGAAGCGGAACGCCGAGCCGGCCGTGGGTTGCGAAGAAGGATTTTTGACTGGGCAGTGCGGATCGGCGAACAGCACAAAGAAGAAATTGCACGCGGAGAAACCCCTGCGAGTCCGCTCTGGAAACTAGCTAATCAACTTGTGTTTTCCAAGATACGCCAGGGATTCGGCGGCCGCAGCAGGGCTTATTTCTCCGGCGGCGCGCCTCTGGGCAAAGACATGGCAGAGTGGTTCTGCGCCGTGGGCGTCCCGATTATGGAAGGCTACGGGCTTACGGAAACCTCTCCGACGCTCTCCGTCAACCGACGCGGGGCCTTCAAGATTGGCTCAGTCGGAAAAGTAAATGAAGGCGTGCAGCTCAAAATCGCTGAAGACGGCGAGATTCTGGTCAAAGGGCCGACTGTCTTCAAAGGCTATTGGAACATGCCCGAAGAAACTCGTAACTCATTTGTCGATGGCTGGTTTAAGACAGGCGACATTGGCGAACTGGATAGCGACGGCTTTCTCAGTATCACCGACCGCAAGAAAGATCTGATAAAGACCTCGGGGGGCAAATTCATTGCACCGCAGCCGATAGAAAATGCCCTGAAATCCAATGTGCTGGTTGCGCAAGCCGCCATCATTGGAGACAAGCGCAAATATGCTTCAGTAATTATCTCTCCGCATTTTCCCTTGCTGGAAGACTGGGCGCGCGCCAACGGCGTTCTTTTTACTTCGCGGCAGGAGTTGGTAGGTTCAGACAAGGTGCGCAATCTCTATAAGGGAATTGTGGAAGACTTGAACAAACGCCTGGCGCAATTTGAAACCATCAAGAAAATTGTGGTTGTGCCGGATGAGTTTACAGTTGCCACCGGTGAAATCACGCCCACGCTCAAGCTAAAAAGACGCGTGATTGAAACCAAATACAAACAGCAGATCGACGAACTCTACCAGCAGCCACATCCGATTGAGACTGCGCCTGTGGGGTGAGAGAGAAAAAGGAGTATGGTTCGGGATAGCGGGTGAACGGAGGGAGGCTTCGTGGTTCAACTTAGAGCACGTGAGCCTACAGTACCTCAGCCAGATCCTCGTAGCAATCGTCGCCATAGGCTCTGCTCAGGTACTCCGCCGCGATCCTGATTCCCTGGTAGGCAAACAGCAAGTCAAACGAGTCATCAACCTGGCGAGCGCGGGAAAGCAAGGGCGCTGGACGCGCCTGGAAGAGCTTCATCTCAATAAACCACAGATGCAACTGCAACTGGACGGCGCGCGCACCGTAGCGGAACTCGCGGCAGGTTTTGATGAGTTGCAGGCTGTGTGACCGGATGCCGTCTTCATCGGCGTAGCGGCGGCGGTTAAAGCCGTATTCACCCCACTCCTGCAGGATATTGGCATTGTGACGCATCCTGCGCGTGTATTCCTGCAGCAGGCGCAAGCGGATTAACTGCTCCTTGCGAAATTCCTCGGGTTCCAGGTCGTAACGCAGACGCTCTTCTGTAAAGTTGTCTACCAGATAGCTCAACTCGGCGAGATCGACCGCCAGCAGGAAGGGCGCTACGTCGGTTTCAGTGCGGTCGCGGAAGCGGTAGATCCGACGCCAGCCCAGGCGGACAAGAAAGAATATGATCAGAAACGCCGATATGAAGCCAACCGTCATCTGCCTTTTCCTCTAAGCCTGCCAAGAATCTTTCCGGACTCCCGGATCTGTTCCAACAGTTGCTCCGGCGTGATCTTCAATCTCCACTGCGGCTCCGGCCCGGGCGGACGGAGAAAAGTGTCCAGCCACAAGACCACGGCGAATATGTATGCCACAGAATGCGAATAGCTCCATAATCTATTCAATTTTGTTCCAAATACCGAACGTGCCCATTCAACGGTGAAAATCACAATAGCTATGGCGGCAAAGCCCTCAACGATGCCAAAGGGGTATTCACGCCAGCCAATGCCATTGAACCAGACCAATACGAAGAAAAGGACGAAGAGAAGCGCCTGTACCAAGTTGACGGCCATGCCCAACGAGATGATGAGGCTGATCACCCGATTTGCTTGAATCGGTGGACTGCCGAAGCGATAAACTACGGCCAGCCCGCAAATAGCGATTACGACAACTGGGAAGAACAGCCAGAACCAGCGTTTTTCATAAAACGCGGCAAATACTTTGCGGAAGACTTCGTGCAGAGTTAGAAGCGCAACTACTACATAGATGGCCTCGGTTATCCAGTAGATCCAGAAAAATAAAAGGTAGTGGCTACTGACGGATAGCCTGAGGGTTGCAAACACTATTGAAGAAATGACATACAAAAAGAAGAATGGGAACTTGCGGTTGATTTTGCGCCGCACAAGAACAATCGCTAGCCATACAGCTAGGATGAGAGCGATCAGGCTCAGCAGAATGTCGGCTTTGACCATATCTGTGAGTGGCCAGATTAAACCAGCCACTCACAGTGAACAACTCCTACGCCACTGGGCAAGGTCTGGGGTAACAAACGGGGGCCGGTACGCCATCGGCCACTGCGGAAGATGCGCCCAGAGCTAACAGCAATAACGTGGTGACGACGATCCTGATAATGGTTCTCTTCATGTTTTTCTCCTGTGGTGAATTAGGGTTCAGTTCATGGGCAGAAGCATAGCCTTTGCCTGCCACCCGAAAAGGACAAAATAGGGCATTTTCCAAATCTTCGGAATCCGGAGAAGGTCTTTGGGATGAATGGCTTAGCGACACACCGACGTGTCAGACTGTTGGGCAGATTTGGCCAGACACCGGCGCATAAACATCATCTCGCCTGGGGAGCAGCAGAGCAGCCCCTGGAAGGGGGAGGGGGCATTACAATATGAGGTTATGACCATGGATCCTCTCATCATTGCAGGCCGGCAATTCCGATCACGGCTGATCGTCGGCACCGGCAAGTACAAATCTGGACATGAGACTGCCCGCGCCATTGAAGCCAGCGGTGCGGAGATGGTCACAGTTGCCGTTCGGCGGGTCAATCTGGACCGAAGCAAGGAATCGCTGCTGGATTTTATCGATCCACAGCGATATTTTCTGCTCCCCAACACGGCGGGCTGTTATACGGCAGAAGAAGCCATCCGCGCGGCCCGGCTGGGCAGAGAGGTTGGACTTTCTGACTGGGTAAAGATTGAGGTTATTGGCGATCAGAAAACGCTTTATCCCGATGTTCAGGCCACGATTGAAGCCACTCGCGTTTTGGTGAAAGAAGGGTTCACAGTGCTTCCCTACACTTCAGATGACATCGTCGTCGCCAGACGGCTACTGGATGCCGGTGCCAGCGCGATCATGCCGCTGGGCGCTCCTATCGGTAGCGGTATGGGCATTCAGAACACTGCCAACATCCAGATCCTGCGG
>JASLFF010000695.1 GCA_030150795.1 Terriglobales bacterium
CTTACGGGTACGCTTGCGATTCCTCACTTTTTTCTCTTCGTCCAGCTTTGCTTTTACCTCAGAGTAAGGGACTCTCACGATCTGGCGCATGGCGTTTTCAAATTTTTGCCAGGGAGTGAGTTCGGGCTGGTTTTTGTCAGACATATTTCGTGGTAGGATTCAAAAGAGTCCGGGTAGCCAAGTTGGTAAGGCACGTTCCCCGCAAGGACGCATGCGCCGGTTCAACTCCGGTCCCGGACTCCGTTTCATTTCTCCCCGAAGGGAGGTGGTCAACCATGCCGCCGCCTTAGTGAAGCTGTAGCACGTTAACCTTTTGGCCTCTGTTAGCAGCAGGGGCCAAAACTTTTTTAAACTTCAATTCAAAACTTCTGCTACTCCTCTGCTAATCATCGTTGCAATGCGTTTCAACGCTATGTTCGCTGCAACGGTTGCAGTGCTTCGATTCAATCCTTCATTGCAGCGTTACGCCGTGCGTCACGCCATTAATAGTATGACGCTAGGTTATCAAAATAATTCAAACTCGTGAGTTAAAAATGTTGGCTTGCCTCTTGGGTTTGATGCGTTCTAAGCTTCTGATTACTCAGAAGTGTAGAAAACACAATGGTTTACGTGCTATTGATGCCAGTCAATAGCACTTGACTCGACTCAATTATTTTTTTGCGTTTAAGGCCCAGCAACCCTGAAAATTCCCCCTGTGCTGTATCCAAATTGGTAAACTCAGGGTTGCCGGACTCCGAAATTAGGGGTTTACTGTTTGCCCTTTCGCTTGGACTTCCGCTGTTTGGCAAGCTGCTTTCTGCGTTCTTCAGCTTGAATGAAAACATCGTCGGGATCACGCAGTTCATTGTCCCGCGCCTGTCTGATTTTGCCGAAGCGGTTCCAATCGTCAAGTTCAAGCTGGTGCAGGTCTTCAAGAAAGTCTTGATTGATTTCGGCCTGTAACTCTTGGGTAAGACCGGAGAACAGCTTTGCCGATTTAGGTTTGAATGGGCTGTTTCGCTGTAGCTTTTCAAGATGCTGGACGATTCCAGCGAATGCAGTGTTGAGGCTGGACAGTGTTTCGTAAATGCCAGCCTTTTCGGTAACATCAAAGTTAGCCATTGCGTCTGCTCCATAGATGCTGTGGTTAGGGATGCGTTCGTGCTGAAACACGGGCGCGTCCCGACTTCCATATAACCGCAATGGAACAGCGAAAGCAACTCAAAAATCCCGAATTGTGCGCGATTTTTCACTTGGTCAGCCAGCTATATTTATACCCGAATTGCAGGTTGGGGCGCAGCTAAAAACGCCGCTTTGAATCGAGAGAAACTCCCTGAGGGATGACATTCCAAATATATGCGATCCTGAATCTGGTTCTATCCAGAAATCTGAAATGCTGAAAGGTTTCGGAACCCGCGTCTTGCAGAAGACAGGGAACCTCGCCGCAGTTATGAGGGTCATGGGGCATTCCGATCCCCGGATTGCAATGCATTATCAGCGCCCTGACCTGGAACTCATCAGGCAGGGGTTGAATGTAGGGAGTAGTGACGCCAGAGTGCAGTAAGAGTTTTAGGGCACATTTTGCGGCACAGTAACAGAAGAGTAACTAAACTTTAACGCGGTAAATGATTGATTTGCTGGTGCGCCCGGAGAGATTCGAACTCCCGGCCTGTTGCTTCGGAGGCAACCGCTCTATCCAGCTGAGCTACGGGCGCACAGTGATGGGACTCAGATAGGGTATCATTTCCGCCTGCCAACGCGAAGCGCGGCAACGCCGGCGTAGTGCTTCAGTTTGCCGAAATGTCTCGTGCGTGTCTTTCTGAACGCCACTGGAGTCCAAGCATAATTTCACGATCATTGCTTTTACCACTTGCCTCTTTGGCGACGGAGTTCTAGACTCGCCTGTTTGCATATGAGCCAATCTTTATCGATTCAAACCATGCTGCCAATTCAGACCATCGCGGGAAAGCTGAATCTGCCCGAAGAATATTTTGAACCTATTGGACGCCACGGCGCAAAGCTGAAGCTGGATATCCTTGCTGATCCGGTCTTTCCGCGCCGGGGCAAGCTTATCCTGGTTACGGCCACCACGCCTACGGCATCCGGTGAAGGGAAGACCGTTACCTCCATCGGGCTCACTCAGGGGCTGTCGCGAATTGGCAAAAAGGCCATTATCACTTCGCGCGAACCTTCCTTGGGCCCGGTGTTTGGCATGAAAGGCGGTGCTGCGGGTGGAGGAAAATCGCAGATTGAGCCCAGCCAGAAAATCAATCTGCATTTTCATGGCGATTTCCATGCCATTACCACGGCGCACAACCTACTTGCCGCGCTGATTGATGCGCACGTGTTTCATGGCAACGACCTTGACCTGGACATCAACCAGATCACATGGCCTCGCACCATGGATATGAACGACCGCGCCCTGCGCCGCATTACTATCGATATTGGCGAGAAAAAAGGAGCGCTGACTCGCAACAGCGGATTCGTAATCACCGCTGCGTCAGAAATTATGGCCATCATGGCCTTGGCCAGCGGCTTTGAAGACTTGCGCCGACGACTGGATTCGATTGTGGTAGGCGTGACACGAGCAGGAAAGCCAGTGCGCGCCGCCGATCTTGGCGCTACGGGTGCGATGATGGCATTGCTGAGCGAAGCGATCATGCCCAACCTGGCACAGACTACGGAAGGCACTCCGGCGATGGTGCATACGGGGCCTTTCGGCAACATCGCGCACGGCACCAGCAGCGTGATCTCGCACAACATGGGAATCCGGCTGGCGGATTATGTAGTGAATGAAGCGGGCTTCGCGGCGGATCTGGGCGCGGAAAAATATTTTGACATCGTGATGCGCTCTTCGGGGAATGCTCCCGCGTGTGCTGTGCTGGTGACCACGGTCCAAAGTTTGCGCAACCAGGGCGAAGGCGATCTGGACCGCGGCGCGCCGAACCTTGTCCGGCACATCCAGAACCTCAAGCAGTTTGGCGTGCCGACGGTTGTGGCCATCAATCGGTTTCCCACGGATACGGACGCGGATTTAAATCGCCTGGCCGATTTCTGCGCGCAACAAGGCGCAGTCAGCGCTTTAAGTGAAGCTTTCACCAAAGGTGGAGAGGGCGCGGCTGCGCTGGCGCAAAAAGTGGTTGAGACCATTGAGAAGAATCCCAGTCCCAACGTCCAGCCTGTTTACACGCTTGAGGATTCTCTGGAAAACAAGATTGGCAGCGTCGCTACCAAAATTTACGGCGCAGCGGGAGTGGCGTTAAGTGACAAGGCCCGTGCCAAATTGCAGCAATTCAGCCAATGGGGATTTGCCTCGCTGCCTGTGTGCATCGCCAAGACCCAATACTCGTTCTCTGACAATCCCAAGCTTCTGGGCGCTCCCACAGGATGGACGCTGAATATCACCGACGCTTCTCTTTCCGCTGGGGCCGGCTTTGTTGTGGCGATCGCGGGCAACATGATGCTGATGCCGGGGTTGCCGAAAGTCTCTCGCGCCGCCAGCGTTGACGTGAATGCCAAGGGCGAGATACTTGGAATCTGACCGCTGGAATCTGGCCGCTCGCCTCACTGCTGTATGTGATCTGATAAATGTGGGAA
>JASLFF010000730.1 GCA_030150795.1 Terriglobales bacterium
TTTACGGCCCGCCCGGCATCGCCACGATGGCCCGCCACATCCAGGCCGCTTATGTAAAAGATGTGGACATTCGCGTTCATGGCCTGGAGCACGGAAACGCCAACGCATATCACATCAACGCGCATGAGATTCATCCGGGAATCATTTACAAAGACGCGAATGTCACCGTGCGCGCTTTTGCTGTCGCGCATGGTACCTGGGATTTTTCTTATGGATATCGCTTTGACACCACCGACCGCAGCATCGTGATTTCCGGTGACACTGCTCCCACACAGGCAATTGCAACCGCGTGCCATGGTTGCGATCTGCTGGTGCATGAGGTGTATTCGACGGCGTGGTTCCAGCAGCGCACGCCCGCCTGGCAGAAATACCATTCAACGTTCCATACATCCACAACTGCGCTCGCCGAAATTGCCAACGCGGCCAAACCAAAACAGCTTGTGCTTTACCACCAGTTGTTCCGGCCGGAGGATGACGTCGATAAGGTGTTGATCGATGAATTGCGCAAGGCGAGATACACAGGCCCAGTAGTCTCAGCCCACGATCTGGATATTTTTTGAAAGCGATTTGGACGTTTCTTCGAGACGCATGGGGAATCTTCGATCTTACCGATCACGGCGATGTCGGCGATTCCGTGCGATCCCGGCGATGGCTGGTCACTTCTTTCCCAGAAACCGTATCCGTCCATTCAGCGTCCGATGATCTGTTCCAAAGAACGTTAGAAACGTCGGAGAATTTACGTCGTTATCCACCACCGTAGGGTTTTCGCGGTTCAGGATGTTGTCCACGCCAATGCGCGCCGCCCATCGATAGCCGTGAAATGTAAACTTGCGCTCTACCGTGGCGTTCAACGTAAAGAAATCGGGGAAACGGAATTGTCCCGGGCCGGAAACGATCTGTCCAAACTGGTCAATCGTCACAAAGCTGAACCCTGACCGCCAAATGCTGGACAATGCCATATCGAACTTCTTGAACTTCCACGGCAACGGATAACTTCCCCACGTCTGTAGCAGGTTTGGCGAATCCCACGGCAGCGTTCCGCCCACCTGGTTTCCCACCAGCAACGCATCAATGGCAAAGTCTACTGTCTGGTTTGATGTAGCGCGCGATCGCGTGTAAGAAACCAGCACCGGATAGCCGCGCTTCAATTCTTTCCGCAGCGTGATTTGCGCCGCGTCATAGCTGTCTTTCTTGTCGCTCAGCAACAGAAAGTTATTTCCCGGCTGGCTGGCAAACGCCCATCCATGCGCGCCATGCCGGCTCAGGTATTCCAGCCGCGCATAGACCTTTGCCGGCAGTCTCCGCTCCACCGCTACGCTCCAGTTGTTATAGCGTGGCAACGTTAGCAGGCGCGGATCGACAGTAAAAGTTGGATTGAACACCGCTGCCACCGGAGAAAAGAATTCGTCCGTCCGCGAGCCCTGCTCCCCGTTGCCTGCCAGCGCCAGGTTTGAACGGTCAAAGTAAATGCCGATGCCAGCGCTGAATTTGGTTTCAGTGGCGGCGCTGATCAGCACAGTGCCTGCAACGCGTGGTGAAAAGAAATCGCGTCCCAGGTAGCTATCGTGGTCCCAGCGCCCGCCCGTCTCAATAATCACGCGTTGCGTCGGCGTCCACCGGTCCTGGATGTAAGCGCTCGACTCCAGCGTGCTCAAACTGAATGGCGGCGCGTTTGAAAAAGTGATTTGCCGCAGCACCGCTCGGCTTTCGTCCACAAATTGCACCGTGCCGCGATTGATGTCCGCATGGTACAGCACGCGGTCTGCGCGTCCGCCCACAGTGAACTGGTGCGTGCCGGCCAGCTTCCACGGCCTCAGGTATAGGTTGGCAAAGCCCTGCGTGCGCGTGGAAATATTTTCGTTCGTGACCCAGTAATTTCCGGAGCGGCCCTCTGGCCCCAACACGTACGGAAGATCGCCCTGCGGCAGCGACGATGCTTTATTGCGATGGAACGCCCCTCCAAACTCAAACAACATGTCCTTCGCAATCGTGATCTGGTCTTTGAGTCCCAGCAGATAAAGATAATTATGGTTGTGCAGCGATACGGAAACCGGATCGAACGGCGAAATTCCTGAGTTTTGCGAATCCTGCAGATTCAGCACCGCGCTTGCGGTCAGCACGTTTCCAGGGGTCAGGTTCATGCGCAGCCGGCCCATGTCGGCAGTGCGCCACAAACGGTTTGTGTCAGCTCCGTCCGGCAACTCTTTGATGACGTTGTAGTCCACTTCTCCTTCATGCGAAATGTCGAACCACAATTTGTCTTTGATCAGCGGCCCGGAAAAATAACCTCGCGGCGTCCAGTTATTCAGCTGGAAGCCTTTCACGTTTTGAAATGTCGGGAAAAAATCCGTGGCATTCAGACGAAACTTGTTGTCGCCATCCTGCACCTGAAGATCCACCAGCCCGCCCGATCCTTTGCCGAACTGCGACGAGTAGCGGCTGCTGCGCACGTCAATCTTTTGCAGAGAATCCGGGTTCACCCGGACAGCAAGCGCTCCGCCTGCCGGCTGGCTCACCTCAAAGCCATCCAGATAATCTTGTATTTCCTGCGTGCTTGCCCCGGCAATATGAATCTGCTTCCCACTGTCGGCTACAACTCCCGGAATATAAGCCAGCACGCCGCGATAATCGCGCGTAGTGGGATAGGGAATGTTCGAAATGTCGCTTGCGGTGATTGCCTGCGCGCTGCTGGTTTCCTGCGGATCAATCGGAGAAGCCTGTGCAGTGACTTCTATTTCTTCCTTATACTCGCGGACAGGCTGTAGCTTTACTTCCACCGGCGACTGTTGCCCCGCTGCAATCTCCAGCTTGGCTACCACTGTGGTATAGAAACCCTGCTTTTCCACCAGGATTTTGTACGTCCCCGGCGCCAGCCGCAGCACTGCGTTTCCTGAAGGCGTTGTCCGTTCCTGCGCCACGGCCTTGTCACTCTGCTGCGCAATCACAATCACCATACGCAGCGGCTGGCCATTCTGGTCGGTTACTGTAACTTGTAATTGTCCGGTTGAAAGGCCTGCGCTTTGCCAGAATGCCGCAGCCGATTGCCGCCAGCAGAGAATCGCAAAGCAGAGCAGCAAAGCCGATAAAGCACGCTGTTTGATCTTCCTGGACATCGACGCAGCCATGGTAGGGGGCCTCCGAGACGGGCCCTATTCCCTTCTCGAGTAGGTGCAAAGCTGCTTTTATTGTATGTGAGCTACTGCCAAGTCACCAGATAGGATTAGGCCATAGACCATAGGACAGCGCGCATCAGCCGAGCAGCGCATTTCAGATCAATTTTAGCCGCCTCACTCCGACTGCGAGTGCGGCGTTGATTCCACAATAATGGGCTTGCGCACTTCCGGCTTCGCGCCTTCCGCTTTGGGCTCGATTCGTTCACCCACGCGCGAGCGTTCATCGAACTTGCCAAAGATCATCTTGCCCGCGGTGGTTTGCAGCACTGACGTTACGGCAATATCCACGTTCTTTCCAATCAGCTTGCGGGCATTATCCACCACCACCATCGTGCCATCATCTAAATAA
>JASLFF010000740.1 GCA_030150795.1 Terriglobales bacterium
AGGCGTTTTTGCGTCAGCAGAACTCCAATATCGGAATCATCGGCCATAAACCGCAGCCGGTCCGGCGGATATGCGGGATCGATAGGAACATACGCTCCACCCGCTTTGAGAATGCCAACCATCGCCAGCACCATGTCTATGGACCGTTCCACGCTGATGCCCACCAGCTTTTCTGGACCGACGCCCAGATTCTTTAAATAACGTCCCAGCTGGTTCGAGCGGCGCTCCAGTTCGATGTAGCTGATTTTCTCCTGATCGCAGATCACTGCCACTTCTTCCCCACGGCTCTGAACCTGCTCTATGAACAGCTCCATCATCGTTCTTTCGCGAGGATATTCCGTGTACGTCTGGTTGAAGTCCACCACGATCTGCCGGCGTTCTTGCGCATCGAGCAAATCGATGAAATTTACAGCTTGATCTGGAGCAGTGGCATAGGCCGCGAGAAGACGCACAAAGCGCTTGCTGATGGTCTCTATGAAATTGGAACTGAAGTGATCGGGATGATAGGTAAAATACATGCCCAGTCGCCGGCCGGGAGCAACTACCACCGTCAACGGATAGTGTGCGGCATCATTGAGGTCCATCACTGTAAACTGCAAACCACCGGACGGTTCCGCTTCCACTTGCGTACCTCGGGGGAAATTCTCAAAAACCACCAGTGTGTCAAACAAGTCATTCAATTTGGTCAGACGCTGAATTTCCGCCAGACCCAGGTGCTGATGAGCAAGGAGGCGGGATTGTTGCTGATTCAATCGGCTCACAAGATCGTTGAATGTATCGGAGGCACACAGAGTTACGCGCGTGGGCACGGTGTTGATCAGCAATCCAATCATGCTTTCAACGCCGGCAATATCCGGAGAGCGTCCTGAAACGGTGCTGCCGAATACCACATCCTCCCGGCCGGTATGCCGTGACAGCAAAACAGCCCAGGCACCCTGGACGATGGTATTCATGGTCAAATTGTGGGCACGCGCCTGCTCTGAGAGACGCGACGTGGTCTCTTCGTCGAGTTCTACAATCAGTCGCTCAGGTATTTTCGGATCGCCCAGCCCGGCGCGCGGACTGATACGTGTGCCTTCTTCCAACCCAGCCAGTGCTTCCCGCCATGCAGTCTCGGCTGCGCTACGGTTTCGGCTGGCGAGCCACGCCAGATAATCCCGGAACGCCGTGACTCGAGGCAAAGCCGCGGTGCTTCCATGGTGCTCATAGATTTGCTGCAACTCAGGAAGCATTAATGGCACGGACCATCCATCCACCAGGATGTGATGAGTGGTGATCAGCAGGCGGAATTCTTCAGGCGCACAACGGACCAAAAGGAACCGAAACAGTGGCGAGACACTCGGATCAAAACGCGCCACGCGGTCCCGTTGCATGAGCTCAGTCCAGCTCCGTTCACGTTGCTCCGGCTCAAGCGCGGAAAGATCCAGGGTAGTCCACGGTACTGAAACATCTCTTGGTATGATTTGCACCGGCTGGTCCAGATCTTCGTACTTGAAAGCTACGCACAAGTTCTTGTGGCGACGTAACAAAGCTTTAGCCGCTTCCTGAAGGGATTTTTCATCGAGCGGCCCCTCCAGCCTGAGAGCGATCTGGACGTTGTAAACATCCGGACCAGCAGCATCATAAAATGCATGGAAGAGCATTCCCTGCTGCACCGGCGAAAGCGGCAATATGTCTTCAATCTCTCCATATTCACTTTCGATCTGGTCAATCTCGGATTGTGAGAGCGCAACCAGAGGCACGTCAGAAGGCGTGAGTCCGCCAGTTCCGGGTTGTTCAATATGGTGGACGAGTGCTTCCAGCATGTGGAACCACCCTTCCGCTATCAAATGAACATCCTGTTCTGAAAATATTCCCGGCATCCACGTCCAAACGGCCGTTAGCTCGGGACCAGCGGCCCGCTCCAGGACCATGGAATCAACCTGCAATGGATGATGGAAGGCCATTTCAGGATCCAAGCCTCCACTGAAAGATTCAGCGGGCGTCCAATCGACAGTCTCCGCCACGGGAAAACGTCCAAGGTAGTTGAAGTCTATTTGGGACTTACCCAGAGCTGACAAAATCGGCGCGGTTTCAGGATTCAAATAACGTAGCAACCCATAACCAATCCCATTGTCAGGGACCGAGTGAAGCTGTTCCTTGATTGACTTGAGCGCCCTTCCCAACGCCTCGCCTCCCTCCCATGCTTCCTCAAGATCAAGCGGACCAGGATCAAGACGCACAGGAAAGATAGTTGTAAAAAATCCCACGGTGCGCGAAAGATCAACGCCCTTAAAAATTTCTTCCCGTCCGTGGCCTTCCAGATCAATCAAGACTGAAGTGCCATCGCTGGGCTTACGGCGCCATTTCAGAATACTGAGAACCAGCCCGGTGAGCAGAACGTCATTGATTCGCGCATGAAATGCCCCTGCAACCCGGTTCAACAGAGGAGCAGTAACCTTGGGCGGCAATGTAAGAACGATCTGGCTGGCTCTGCCCACAGTATCGCGGCCGGGAACAAGCTCGTGGCCAGGGACAAGTTCCGGCGCGTCTTTCAACGTGCCAGTCCAGAAGGATAATTCCTTCACTCGCTCCGGATTCAGGGCCTCACTGCTTAACCGTTCGGCCCAGCCTCGGAATGAGACGGGACATGGCTCTAGCAACGGAGAACGTCCGGCGCTGATTGCGGCCCAGGCGGCGGCCAGGTCCGGCACAAGAATTCGCCAGGAGACTCCATCTACGGCTAAATGATGGATCGTAAGCAGCAAACGTCCGGACGAACTGCGGCCCGCGTCAAACCATACGGC
>JASLFF010000042.1 GCA_030150795.1 Terriglobales bacterium
GCCCTGCGCTCCAACTGGTCGATCTCTGTCGGCATGGAGTCAATCTGAATGCGCAGCGAAGACGCCGCTTCATCGATCAGGTCAATCGCCTTGTCCGGCAGAAAACGGTCGGTAATGTAGCGGTTGGATAGAGTCGCGGCCGAGACAATGGCCGAGTCCTTAATTCGCACGCCGTGATGCACTTCATATTTTTCTTTCAGCCCGCGCAGGATCGAGATCGTGTCTTCCACGTTCGGCTCGCCCACAAACACCGGCTGGAAGCGCCGTTCCAGCGCCGCGTCTTTCTCAATGTACTTGCGATATTCGTTGAGCGTGGTCGCGCCAATCGCGCGCAGCTCTCCCCGGGCGAGCGCCGGCTTAAGCATGTTGCTGGCGTCAATCGCGCCTTCTGAAGCGCCCGCGCCCACCAGCGTGTGCAACTCGTCGATAAAAAGAATGATCTGCCCGTTGGAATCTTCAATTTCCTTGAGCACCGCTTTCAGGCGATCTTCAAACTCGCCGCGATATTTTGCCCCGGCCAGCATCGAGCCCAAATCCAGTCCGACAACGCGCTTGTTCTTCAGGATCTCCGGAACGTCGCCGGAGATGATGCGCTGCGCCAGCCCTTCCACAATCGCGGTCTTGCCCACGCCCGGCTCGCCGATCAGCACAGGATTGTTCTTTGTCCTGCGCGAAAGCACCTGCACCACGCGGCGAATCTCTTCGTCGCGCCCAATCACAGGATCGAGCTTGCCCTTGCGCGCCAGCTCGGTCAGGTCTTTGGCGTAGCGTGCGAGCGCCTGGTATTTGCCTTCGGGATTCTGGTCGGTTACGCGCTGCGATCCGCGCACAGAAGTCAGCGCCTTCAAAATTGCGCCATGGTCCGCACCGGCAGCGCCCAGAAGCTGGCGAGCTTCGTTGGCCTTGTCTTTGTCTGCTGTCATCGCCAGAAGCAGGTGCTCTGTCGAGACGTACTCGTCCTTAAACGTGTCTGCTTCTTTAAAAGCTTGGTCCAGCAGTTTGGACATCGCTGGAGACAGATGCGGCTGCGCTGCGGCGCCGGAGACTTTCGGCAGCCGGTCAATCCTCTCCATTACCTGCGACTGAAGCGTCGCCGGATTCACGCCCAGCTTGGCCAGGACGGGCGCAACAATCCCTTCACTGTCCTGCAGCAGCCCAGCCAGCAAATGCAACGGCAGCATTTCCGGATTGCCGTTTTGCCCCGCCAGCTCATTTGCCTGCTGGATTGCTTCCTGTGCCTTGATTGTGAATTTGTCCCAACGAATTGCCATAAATGTGCTCCTAAAACTTTTTGTTGAATGAGATCCTTCCCCTTCGCAAGCTCAGGGTCAGGATTTCGCCTGGCGGCTCAGACGCCGCCAAATCGGCTCAATTTGTCCCAACGGATTGCATATATTTCTCCTGCTCCAGTCATTGTCGCGCTTGACTGTTCATTTGTCGTGTTTCTGAAATCCTTTGCTCTCGATAAAAGAAAACGGGAGATGAGCATCCATCTCCCGTCGGCCGTTCATAAGCAGCTCCTGGCCTTCTCCCTAACCGCTTACCCCTGGAGGGTCTTCTGGCCGATTCCAACTTTGATCTGCCGCGGCTTGGCTTCTGCCCGCTTGGCCAGAGTGATCTTCAAAATGCCCTTGTCATAGCTGGCTTCCACTTTTTCCGCATCCACGGTGTTCGGGAGCTTAAAGGTGCGGACAAAAGAGCCGTACCGGCGCTCAATGCGGTGGAAGTTCTCTTCTTTCTCTTCCTTCTCAAACTTGCGCTCGCCCTGGACGGTCAGAGTGTTGTTTTCCACGCTGACGTTGATGTCTTCATCGTTCAGGCCGGCAACTTCCAGCTTGAGTACCAGGTTGTGTTCGTCCTCATAAACGTCTACCGGAGGAACGAAGCTGCCCGCCGTCAACTGGTCTTTTCCGGTTGGCTCGGTAAAGGTCTCGAAAAAGCTGGCCAGTTCGCGGAAGGGGTCGATTCGAGTGATTGTCATTGTCTTATCTCCTTCAAATGAGTTGTTGTTTCTTATGATTGCCACTTACAAAACCATCTGATGCTATGTGACTACAAAACGATAATAAAATATGAGCGGTTTATTGTCAAATAGTTAATGGGCTATATTTGAAGCTTGTTAAATTACGTTTATTTCATTTAAAGTAAATGAGTTACAGTTATTTATTTGGCTCCCCGTATGATCGCCTTGAAGCACAAAACCCGCCGAAAGGCGGGTTTTGATGAAGGAGCTAGGATTTTGTAAGAACCCCTATTCCCTAAATCACGCAAAAGCTAATTCTAAATCGTTTGCCGCAGGAACGCAGATTTTAGAATTAGATATTGCCTCGGCATGGATATATGAGTTTTGCAGAATCCTGGCCACCGTGAGTAGCGCGTCTTTTCTGTTTTGAACTGGCAGTATTCTGTCGATTGCGGCCATTCTAAGTCTGAAATCGTAGAATGCCTCAATTTCTTGTTTATTGTTCTCCCATCGAGAAACAGTTACACGATCAACGCCTAGTACATCTGCCAATTCAGCCGCTTTTAGCCCCATTGATTTCCTAAGAAATACGATGGAATCACCATCAAGACGCCCTTTTTGACGAACTAGACCAAGCGTAATCGCTTTTGTGGTCAGATCTGAACTGGGGAGCATTGGCATCGTGATATTACACGTCGGACAAAGGTACATTAGGCAGTCCTCTAGCCAAATGTTTTCCAGTCCAGACTCTTTGTATTGATAAGCAGCATGCTTCTTCCCCATTTCCGTCGCACACGTTGGGCAGCGCATAATGACCTTCCTTCTTTTAGTTAGTTAAACCCTAATTGCCGATGTCAGTTTCGTCCGACAAAAATGCAAAACTCATCATTACAAGTGGATCATCGGCATCATCCATCAACCGGACCGTCACGCTTATTTTTATTCCGTCGGCTGTAAGTCCGTTAATGACACCCTCTAAACAGTTTCCACCAATGAGTTCTTCGGCTTGTACCAGAACCCCTGTTCGAATAGCGTTTGTGAGATCTACGTGAATGATCGTTTTGTAATCGTCATCCGCGTTCTTTCGCGACCCCCAACGCTTCGCTTCCTTCAAGTGTTCAATCTGCTCTTTAATCGCCGGATGTAGCGCAATAAATTCTTCCTGCGCTTTCCGCCGAATTCTCTCCATTATTTCTGATACCGATGGTTTTACAATCTTTGGAAGGCTCACGCTTCCTCCTACCACGGATGAAATTGACAACGAATGTTAGATGCTGTCATGTAACCAACGGTTACATACATACCCGAAAAAAATATTAAACCCTCTAATGTGCTCGTAAAAAATTGAAAACAAAAGAGATTTAGTACTTGACAAGAAAAATTCAAATCGGAAAAAACAGCAATAAAACCTGTTTAATCAATCAGTTGACATATAAAACGCGTTTGCCAGTTGTCAGATTCTTAGCCACCAATGGTGCAGATGGACTGCTCTGTCGACAATTAAACCGCCGAAATAGGAAGTTTATTTTCAGCATCTTAGAAATAAGCGCGAGAGATTCTAGTTTACAAAAAGCACAAAGCACTTCAGATAGAACGTCTCCGGCACTCCCAGCAGGATCGGGTGATCCTTGGCTTGGGCGCGCTTTTCCAGCACTTTGACCGACCGATGAGCGTCCTGCGCGGCCTCATTCAGGACATCGAAAAAGTCCTGCTCGCTTACCGCAAACGAGCATGAGCACGTAACCAGCACTCCGCCCGGACGAAGCATCTTCAGCGCCCGCAGGTTGAGTTCTTTATATCCGCGTATAGCCGATTCAAGATGCTTCTTTGACTTTGCAAACGCCGGCGGATCAAGAACGATAGTGTCGTACTGCTTGCCCGCAGAAGAATAGTCCTTCATGAGATCAAAGGCATTGCCCTCAATCCATTCAATCTCAGTCCTGCTCGTGGCGGCATTCAGCTGTTCATTCTGCTCGGCCACTTCCAGCACTTCGCGGGAGATATCCACGGCGGTCACCTTGTCGCAAACACGTGCCAGATGCAGCGCAAATCCGCCATGGTAAGTGCAAACATCCAGCGCTTCGCCTTTGGCGTATTGCGCTGCAGCAGCGTAGTTCTCGCGCTGGTCCAGGAACGCACCGGTCTTCTGGCCGCCCAGCGCGTCATAGTGAAACTTAACGCCGTTCATCGTAAAGACCGTGCTGCTCTTCTCGCCCTCAACCAACCCGGATTCCATCTCCGGCAACTGTTCCAGTTCGCGGATACGAGCGTCGGCGCGCTCCACAATGTCTTCTGCGCCGGCAACTTCTTTCAGCCCGTCGATGATCGCCTGCTTCCGCTGCTGATCAGCCCACGCCTGCGTCAATACCTGAACGGTGAAAACATCGTTATAGCGATCGACAATCAGCCCCGACAGGCGGTCAGCCTCGCTAAAAACCAGCCGGCAGGCGTTGGAATTCTGCACGACTTTCTCTCGGTACGCCACGGCCTCGGCCAGGCGTTGCCGCACCAGTTGCAGCAACTCTTCTTCTGATCGCAAAGCTTCACGGCCC
>JASLFF010000148.1 GCA_030150795.1 Terriglobales bacterium
CCGCGCTTTCATCAGCGGGCGAGTAGACCTGAGAGATCTTTTGTTTACTTGCCAAAGCACAAGGTCCCTCGCCCCTATTCGGGCGCTGAAGACGGCGCGCCTTCATTGACGGAAGCTAGGGATAACGATCTGTTATGAGAACCAGTCATTGACTCACCCCGCGCTATTCAAGCTGTACCATTACCAAATATTTTTAGTTGATGAATGAGCTGCGTGCGGTGAGATAAGATCCTTGGGGATTTTGCCTGCGGGCTCTCCCGTTCGTAAAGTGCGCTCAGGATCACGCCCGCAAAACGAACCAGAAGAAAAAGCAGATACCTCGGCTGCGCTCGGGATTTCGCCTGGCGGCTCGGACGCCGCCAACCCGGCTCAGCTTAACAAAACTTTTTGCTATCTTTTTACACAAAAAGGATGTCTTTTTGAGATGATTATCCGCACCTATCTCTCATAATAGATACCGAGATACATCGGACGTGAACGGCAACAGCCGGCAGGTTGCCGGCGGCGGTCTTGATCGGATGTCCTGAACGAAAATCCTGCTAAATGCTAAGCGCCGGGGAGAGTTCTGATTGGTTACAAATAAGGGCAAGTTTGTGGTGAACTGGCGACACTGGTTGGCCATGCTCGCTACGTTTGTGGGTCTATTTTTCGGCGTGCCGCTGGAAGCGCAGGACCAATCCACTGCAGGCGCTGCTATCAAAAACGTTGCGCGGTTAAATCGATCAGTGGAAAAAACCTGGTGCTCAAAACGGACGCCGGTCCTGAAGTCACGATCTCTGTGCCGGACGGCGCACGCATTGTCCGCCTTGCTGCCGGACAGACCGATCTCAAGAGTGCTCCCGCAATTACGTTTGCTGAAATCCAGGTTGGTGACCGAATGCTATTGCGCGGGCGGGCGGGCGCTAATGGCGAAATCGAAGCTACAACGATTGTCGTGATGAAGCAGGCCGATGTCGCGCAGAAACAGCAGCATGATCGCGAAGACTGGCAGAAGCGCGGCACAGGCGGAATCGTAAGCGCCATTGACGCGGCGGCTGGAACTTTTACCATCTCGGTCACGCCTACTCTGAGCGTGCTGGTGAAGACAACAAAAGACACGAGCTTTTTGCGCTATTCACCCGACTCAGTGAAGTTTGCCGACGCGCAAAAAGGAACGATCGACCAGATCAAGACCGGCGATCAATTACGCGCGCGCGGTACCCGCAGCGCTGACGGCAAGGAAATTGCAGCGGAAGAAGTTATCTCCGGAACTTTTCGCAACATTGCCGGAACGGTCAGCTCCATTGATGCGGCCAACAATAGCATTACGGTGAAAGACATCCTGGCGAAAAAATCCGTCGTCATCAAATTCAATTCTGATTCGCAGTTGCGTAAGCTTGCGCCGCAAATGGCGCAACGACTGGCGTTCTTTCTGAAGGGCGCACAAGCCGCACAAGGCGGTGCTCCAGTCGGCGAGCAAATTTCGGCTGGTGGCGCACCTGCCGCCGGACGCGGGCCAACTGGAGCGGGGCCGGGTGCGCGCCCTGCCGGCGGACCTGATTTTCAGCAAATGCTGAACAGGATACCCAGCATCACGCTGGCTGACTTGCAAAAAGAAGATGCGATCATGGTTGTAGCGACGCAGGGAACTACCGGAAATGAAGTCACGGCGATTACGTTGCTGGGCGGCGTGGAGCCCATTCTTACCGCATCGCCAAATGGTACAAGTGCCGCTGCGCTGTTTTCCGGATGGAACCTGGGAGCGCCGGGTGGAGAAGGCGGCGGTCCACAATGAAATGGCGCGTAAAGAGCAAAGTAGTGATGACTGTTGAGGAGAGTTTGATGAAATTCTGGCCTTTGGAGCGCCGCATATGGCCCTCCATTTTTGTTTGTTTCTTTCTTTTGGCTTGTTCCGCTGTACTGGTGGCGCAGACGCAGTCTGGCATGCTGCGCGGACAGATTGTTGACGCTACCGGAGCAGTGATTCCGGGGGCCAGCATTACCTTGAAAAATTCAAGCGGCCTGGCTGTCTCCGCCATCTCAGACGGCTCGGGCGCGTATGACGTGAAAAACCTTGCGCCCGGAAAATACACCGTCTCGGTCACGGCGAAAGGCTTTGCTCCCACAACCAAGGAAGTGGTAATTGCTGCCGGCCAGTTGAATGAGACTGACATACCTCTCGCCATCCTGGTAAAGGAAGAAGATATTGAAGTGCAGAGCGATGCCGCCCGAGTGAGCACCAGCCCTGACGCGAACGCCAGCAGCCTTGTGCTCAGTGGCAAAGACCTTGACGCGCTTTCTGATGATCCCGATGAATTGCAATCCGAGCTTCAGGCGCTCGCCGGGCCTTCCGCAGGGCCCAATGGCGGCCAGATCTATATTGACGGATTCACTGGCGGCCAGCTTCCGCCAAAATCGTCCATCCGCGAAATCCGCATCAACCAGAATCCTTTTTCCGCGCAGTATGACCGCATGGGATTTGGCCGTATTGAAATCCTCACCAAGCCGGGCACAGACAAATTGCACGGCCAGGCTTCTTTCAGCGATAACCACTCCTTTATGGATGCGCTGAATCCTTTCGCTGCCACCGAGCCAGATTTCAGCACGCAAATGCTCATGGGCAATGTGGGTGGGCCGTTGGGAAAGAAGCTTTCCTATCAGATCAACGCGGAACGCCGCAATATTAATGAAGCAGCGGTCATACACCCTGAGGCCTTTGCCGCGGCGAACGTGCCTGTGGTCGGGGTGCTCAACCCGCGTGTGCGCACCAATGTGAGCGCGCGGTTTGACTATCAGGTTTCGGCTTCCAACACACTCATGGCGCGTTATCAGTTCACGCATAACCATGAAGAGAATGACGGCATCAGCCAACTGGCGCTGCCTTCACAGGGTTATAACCAGACCGGGGACGAGAACACGGTTCAGATCAGTGATACACAGGTCTTGAGCCCGCATGCTGTCAATGAAACGCGTTTTGAGTGGGAGCGCAGCACAACGGACCAGAATTCTCTGTTCTCAACCCCCACAATCAACGTGTTGGGACAATTTACGCAAGGCGGCAATCCGCTCGGCATCAGCTCTGTCATCACCAATCACTACGAGCTGCAGAACTATACCTCCATCAACAAAGGCAATCATTTCCTGCGCCTGGGAGGCAGGCTGCGCGTCACCGGAAACTCCAGCACTTCCACGCAGAACTTCAACGGCACGTTTACGTTCGGCGCGACAAAAGACCCGGTCACGCAGCAGACCATCACGCCATTGGCGAACTTTAACAACGGCCAGCCCACGCAGTTCACGGTCCTTACCGGCAATCCTCTGATTGAGGATACGTTTGTCGATGCCGGTCTTTACGCCGAAGATGACTGGAAGATTCGCCCTAACATGACTTTCAGCTACGGTCTGCGCTTTGAAACACAGAACGGCATCAATGACCATGGCGATTGGGCGCCGCGCATCGGGTTTGCCTGGGGTCTGGGCGGCAAGAAGAATGCAGCACCCAAGACCGTTATCCGTACCGGCTTTGGCATCTTCTATGATCGTTTTCAGCAAAATCTGATCATGCAGGCGGAGCGGCTAAATGGCGTGAACCAGAGGCAGGTCACCATCACAATCGATCCCACTGCTTCTGCCGCTGCCAATGCCGCCACCACCGCGTTGCTGGCATCGTTGTTCGCGGGGTATCCTAATATCCCAGCTTTGCCCGGAACGCAGACCACCACATACACAATTGATCCCGACGTGCGCGCGCCTTATACGGTACAGTTTGCCGGCTCTGTTGAACGACAGCTAACGAAGAATGCTACGCTGACGGGCACGTATATCCATTCGCATGGCGTCCATCAACTTTTCTCCAGCGTGCTCACAACGACTCCGCTACCGCAATATCAGTTTGAATCCGGCGGAGTCTATAACCAGAATCAACTCATTCTCAGCTTCAACATGCGCGCCGGGACTAAGCTGACCATTTTTAGCTTTTACATGTTCGGCCACGCCAACAGTGACACTGCGGGCGCCAGCAGTTTCCCTTCTGATCCAGTAAGAGGGATTTCTGCCGATTATGGCCGCGCGGCGTTCGATGTCCGCCAGCGCCTTTTCTTTGGTGGAACAATCGCTTTACCCTATGGGTTCCGCGTCAGCCCGTTCATGGTGGCGAACGCGGGAGCGCCGTTTAACATTACCACCGGCACTGATCTGAATGGCGACTCGATCTTCAATGATCGTCCTGCGTTTGCCGGCGGGGCCACCGGCCCAACCATCGTGAATACAGAGTTCGGATCGTTTAATACTTCTCCCGCGCCAGGACAAGCAACCATTCCATCCAATTTCGGTGGAGGGCCGGCACAGTTCACAATGAACCTGCGTTTGAGCAAGACGATTGGCATCGGCCCCAAGCTTGAAGCTTCTAACCCTAACCCACAGCAGGGACAAGGAGACCATGGCCATGTCGAGGGAAGAGGAGGCCCCGGCGGTGGTGGACCGGTTCGAATGGGCGGTCCTCGTGGAGGCGGTAGTCCTATGGGCGGCCCTGAGAGGTCGAATCAGCGTTATAGCCTTACCTTCAGCGCCAACGCGCGCAACGTGTTCAACAACGTC
>JASLFF010000151.1 GCA_030150795.1 Terriglobales bacterium
TTTGGCCGGTTTTTAGGCAGCCAGGGTAAAGCTGGGAAAGTCTTCGAAGACCCACTGGTTTTTCAAAGTGTCATAAACGATCTTGACCAGTTTCCTTGCTAGAGCGATTTTGGCCTTTCCTCCTCCTCGGCGTTGTTTGATTCGTTCATAGAACCGTTGCAGATAGGGGCTGTACCGCTTCGCCACCAACCCACACTGCACCAGTGCCGTGCGGGCCAGCTTATTGCCTTGTTTGGTGATCCGGCCGCTGCGCTCACTTTCATTGGAGTTGGCTATTTTGGGCACCAATCCCAGATAAGAGGCCAGCTTGTTTTCATCCGCGAAGTCGCTGATCTTGCCAATCACCGTCAGCAGGACAGTCGCGCTCAGTGAACCGATGCCCTTGATGCTGGTCAGGTTCTCGTATCCGGGCAGTTGCTGGCCTTCTTCTTCCAATCGCTCGTCCAATTCCCCAATGCTCTCTGTCAGTGCCCGGATCTGCTCTACCAGAATACGCAACTCCAACTGCACCATCCCGCTGACCGGCAGTGCCAGCACCCGCGCCAGCGCAATCTTGCTCGACAAGGCTTCCCGCTTCAACTCGATCCCCTGCATCGCCAGCAGGTTGTTGATCTTGCCCTTCAGCGCCGACCGTTGTTTCACCAGCAGGTCGCGTGTCTCCGCCAGATGCATCAACTCCCGATTCTGCTTCGGTTTCATTCTTACCTCCGGCAACAAGTCCTTCTCCAGATACAGCGCCAGCGCGGCGGCATCCTTGCGGTCCGTCTTCTTTACCGACTCGCTGATCACCTTGAACTGATGCGGATTCACCACCGCCACCCGCGCGACTCGTCCCGCTACCGCATCGTAGAAGCGCGCCGTCGTACCCATGGCTTCCACCGCGATCTGATCCTCGGGCTGCAACTGTTCCACAAACTTGGGCAGTTCTCCGATCCGCCATTGCCGTATCTCTTGCTTCCCATTCTCCCACCGTGTGCATACTACAAACTGTGTGCGATGCAGATCCACTCCCAGATATCGTTTCATTCTCGTCTCTCCTCTTCGTTGTTCTGGAGTAGACGCAGCTCTTAGGCGATCACCACACTCCCATTCAAGCTCATACTGGCCTTACGGTGACGCTTCGATCCGCAGGTCTGACTAATCTCCGTGTCGAGGTCGTACTGCCTCACTGCACGAGCACAGCCTGCAACCTGTCTGCCCCAGATTCCTTTCCCCTGGAGCATACCGCCTCAGAACTTACACCTTATTCATGCCATCTCCGTGTTTCAAGGTTTTTGCAGTTCTTCACGCTGCCCGTTTCGGAGGCTTCTTCTTCCCAGCCACCGACTTCTGCTTCCCTTTCACCTCAATCTCTGACTCTTTTTGGGCGGCTTCAACACGTTGCGGGCCTTTCTTCTTGCCTTCCATCTGGGCCAGGCTCTGCTTCAGTGCCGCCATCAGGTCAGCGGGTGCGGCAGCA
This sequence comes from Terriglobales bacterium, assembly GCA_030150795.1. Next base: position 1,460 of record JASLFF010000151.1, read on the forward strand.
GGACGAGGTTTATCAATCGCAACCACCTCTTTGCCTTCCATATGGGCTTTGATCAGCTTTTTCAAGTTCTCTTCAAACGTGTCGTAATACTTTTCCGGGTCCCACTTGGCAGCCAGGGCTTCAATCAACTGGTGCGCCACCTTCACTTCGCCTTCTTTCAGGCTGGCGTGGTCCGTGCCAAAGTCGGGCGCCTCGCGTACTTCGTCCTTGTAATACATGGTGTGCAGCATCAAACCTTTTTCATATGGACGTAGAAACGCCGTGTATTCGCGATTGTGCATGGCCAGCTTGGCAATGCCTACGTAGCCCGTATCTTTCATGGCTTTTACCAGCAGCGCGTAAGGCTTTTTGGCGGCTTCATCCGGGGCCAGATAGTAAGAAGACTCAAAGTAAACCGGGTCAATTTCTTCCTGCTTCACGAACTCAAGGATTTCCATGGCCTTGGCGGTCTTAGGCTCGATTTTCTTGATCTCTTCCGGCTCAATCACTACATATTCGCCCTTGCGAAATTCATAGCCTTTCACAATCTCATTGCGCTCGATTACCTGTTCGTCCACGGGACAGTAAAGCTGCTGCTTGACCCGGGCATTGTCCGTGCGATGCAGCATATGAAAGGAAACTCGCGTGCCGCGAGCGCCGGAAAAAAGCTTTACCGGCATGGAAATGAGTCCAAAAGTCAGATATCCGGTCCAAACAGATGCTGCCATGATTTCACTCCAAAACTAAAGATTCACCCGAAACAGCTTTGCACCAGAACCCAACCCTTACCACGGATAACACTGATTTACACGGATCAAAAAAGTTCAATCGGTCCATTTTTAAGTTTGTAAATCCGTGTCATCCGTGTACATCCGTGGTGAGATTTGCTTTTTGTCGAAAAACAAAAGATTTGCCCCAAAAACAAGAATGGCCGCTGCCCTCTGTTTACAGCAGCCCTTTCTCTTGTACGATGCGCACAGGGGCCTTGATGCCGCCAGCCAGATATTGACGTCTGCCGGGAGGAACGCACTGCCAAAACCGCGCTCATTCAGCGTCTCTGATTTGCTGGCGCTCATCTTTGCCGCCGTGATTCTGGCTGTCTTTGCATCGCTCCATCACGCTGAATTCCCTCTTGGCGGCCGTCGATTCTTAACTGCGCTCGCTATCACCGCAGGATTCGCCGTGCTCGCCTGGTTTGCCGGAGGCGTAAATTTCACCGGAGCGCTCGCTGGCTCTGCCGTGGCATTCATCATGGCTGTCCGCGATCTGCGCATGTTTCTGGCGTTGCTCATCGTCTTTGCTGTTACTCTCGTTGCCACTCGCGTCGGCTACACGCGTAAGCAACAGCTCCGCACCGCTGAGCCTGCCGGAGGACGCACCGCCGCGCAAGCCATGGCGAATCTCGGCATCGCCGCGCTCGTCGTCGCTATCGCGGGCGCGGGATGGCCCGTCCTGGCGCTGGCCGCGCTGGCTGAAGCTGCCGGTGATACTTCTTCCAGCGAAATCGGCATGGCCTTCCCAGGCAAAACTTTGCTGGTAACAAATTTCAAATCCGTTTCCGCCGGCACGGATGGAGGCATCAGCCTGTTCGGGACCATCGCTGCTTTGCTCGGCGCTGCCAGCGTTGCCGTGGCGGCTGTTGCCACAGGTCTCGTCCCTGTCCACCAGCTTGCGACGATCATTCTTGCCGGCTTCTTCGGCGCCATAATCGATAGCCTGCTGGGTGCGATCTTTGAGCGCCGTGGAATGCTCGATAACGATCTGGTAAACCTGCTCAGCACAGTGGCTGCGGTAGGGATGGCGTGGGCAATCGGGTCCTGACGATCTTCGTCCCTCGAGTTTTTCCTCCCTTTTCAATCAAAATCGATTGAAATCACCTTGAATCCAGCGCAAATCCTGATGCTCTTTCACTAACAACTATGATTCAAGTCATTGGTTTTAATCACTCACCTATAATCCGGCTCCAGATTTCCCAGCACCACCCTCCCCTCCCCCTATGTTCATCTCGGTTTGTCCCATCGCGTCCCACCTGATCCCTAGGCTGAGAGCATCGGCAGAGGGTCGTAAATGGCATATGCATTGGGTGACTGCTGACTGCTGATGCTGAACGCTGGTTACTGACTGCTAAATTTTCAAAGATCTTTCACACCGTGGCCCCTCAGGGCTGCCCTATCTTAGCCGATTCTTATGGACGAATAAAGTACGAAATAGTACATCAAAAACTTACGCTGTGGTGATTTTTACTCAGCAGTTTGAACAAGCGAAATGCGGCACTTTACTGTCCCTCACCACACTCTGGGTGCCCCATCCTTTGCGTCCCGCGACATCGCATATCTAAACCGACTGACCGCGGACGCAAAGGGTGGGCTTTCATTCCGCCAACACAACAACATGCCGTTTCGAGCGTCCGAACCACTATTGCTGTCATAACCTTGTGGAGTGCACGTGGTGAGGACCGCGGAATCGGCTCCGCTGCTCTTCAGGGTTAATACCAATACCGTTCACTTAACGAATTCGACACTGCCAGGAACTAAGGAGATCAAGCCCCGTCAGGGGCGCAATTACTGAGCCCACCGCGTAAGCGGTGGGAAATGGTGAGGATTCGCAGCAAGCCCCGGAGGGGGCGGCACAGAAGATGCTGCTATTTTGTTGACCATCATGGTTCAAGAATTCGTTAAATGAACGGTATTGAAGTTAGCCCAGCGCGTCAGCGCTGGGAAAGATAGAAGAGTGAAGATGAGCGTGAAGCCCAGAGACTGATGGGTTTGGCTTGCTGAGTTGGTCGTAGCAAATCGAAGGTTGCGAAGTCGCGCCGCAACAACCAGAAAATACAATTCCTTGCGCCGCAGGCCGTCGCGCCAGCATCAGCG
>JASLFF010000209.1 GCA_030150795.1 Terriglobales bacterium
GGCGCCTGTGGGAATAAACGGTGAGTTGTATCTGGGAGGTTCGGGCGTAGGCCGTGGCTACTGGAAACAGCCTGGCTTGACCGCAGAGAGATTCGTTCCCGATCCGTTTTCCGGTCACAGCGGCAGCCGCCTGTATCGCACCGGCGATGTTGTGCGATGGAACGCCAGTGGAGCGGTGGAATTTATCGGGCGCCGCGACAATCAGGTCAAGATTCGGGGGTTTCGTATTGAGCCGGGCGAAATAGAAGCTGCATTGCACCAATATCCAGGCGTGCAGCAGGTGGCCGTGCTGGTGCTGGTGGACGATAAGGCTGATAAATATCTCGCAGCCTATGTTGCCGCCGAGGATAGTCTCACGGCGGATGGCCTGCGTGCCTGGCTCGCGCAGAGAGTGCCCGATTACATGGTACCCAGAGCTTTTGTGATGATGGACGAACTGCCGTTGAATGCCAACGGCAAAGTGGACCGCAAAGCTTTGCCCGACCCGCAATCCACCATTGAGACAGCGCAGTACGTTGCGCCCAGCACTCCCGTGGAAGAGATGCTGGCCGGCATATGGGCGGATGTTTTGAAACGCGAGCAGGTGGGAATTCACGATAGTTTCTTTGAAGTGGGCGGACATTCGCTTCTGGCAATGCAAATCATCTCGCGTGTGCGCTCCGTCTTTGCGATTGACTTCCCGCTGCGCGCGCTATTTGAGTCGCCTACTGTGGCGCTGCTCGCCCAGCGGATAGAAAGCGCGATGAGCCAGCACCGGACAACCTGCGCTCCTATGATCGTACCGGTTTCGCGTGACCTGCCCATCCCGTTGTCTTTCACCCAGCAACGCCTGTGGTTCCTTGACCAGTTGAGGCCAGGTGACACGCTCTATAACATATCCGCCGCTCTGCGCGTGCAAGGCCACCTTGACATCAAAGTGCTCAAAGACGCAGTTAGCCGGCTGGTCCAGCGCCATGAAATATTGCGCACGGTATTTACCGCCGTGGAAGGAGATTCTCAGCAGCTCATCAGGCCGGCGGAAGAAACACCGGTCAAACTGATTGACTTCAGCGGACTGCCGAAGGACGAACGGGAAAGCGGGGTACGGCGCCTGACGCAGGAGGAGGAGGAGCGTCCTTTTGATCTGCAAGAGGGCCCGCTGTTCCGCATTACGGTAATCCGAGTAGACGAACGGGAAGATGTCGTCCTGGTGAATATGCACCATATCATTTCTGACGGTTGGTCCATGGGAATTCTGGTACGAGAGTTGGGAGACATTTATCAGGCGCTGGCAAATGGAAAGTCTGCGGACATGAAGGCGCTCCCGATTCAATACGCCGACTACGCCGTATGGCAGAGGAATTGGCTGCAAGGGGCGGAATTGGAAAACCAGTTAGTGTACTGGAGAAAACAGTTGCTAGGGTTGCAGCCGTTGCAGCTGGCAACCGATCGTGTTCCCTCGAAGCAGGAGAACTTCCAGAGCGGTCACCGGCAATTCGAGCTGTCGCCCGAAATCACTGCGAGCCTGAAAAAGCTGAGCCATGAGCGGGGCGCAACTTTGTTCATGACCGTGCTAACGGCTTTCCAGATTTTGTTATATCGCTATACCGGACAGTCCGACATTGCCGTAGGCACTCCGATAGCAGGACGTAATCGTCAAGAAATCGAACCGCTCATCGGTTTCTTTGTGAACACTCTGGTACTGCGCAACGAAATCAAGGGGGATCTCAGCTTCGTTGAGACCTTGGAGCGCACACGGCGTATCACGCTGGAGGCGTATGCCCATCAGGATGCGCCTTTCGAAAAGCTGGTGGAGGAATTACGACCGCAACGCGACCTCAGCAGGAACCCGCTGTTCCAGGTGATGTTTGCCTTCCAGGAATGGCAAAGTGAGGAGATCAATCTGGGTGGGCTGAAGATGAACCGCTTGGCCATGGAAAACCGGAGATCGAAATTCGACGTGGCGTTGGCGGTGGGAGAAGAATCGGGTGTTTTGCATGGAATTCTGGACTACAACGCCGATATCTTCAATGCCAGCACAATGGAGCGAATGCTCAAGCACTGGAAGACCCTGTTGACGGAAATCGTGGCCAGTCCGGAAAGAAGCGTCGCCGAACTCAGAATACTGAGCACGGGCGAGCAAAAGCAGCTGGCGAAATGGAATGATACTGCCGCGTCCTATCCTCTGAACAAGACGATCCATGAACTGTTTGAAGAGCAGGCAGCGCGGAGAAGCGAAGCGTTGGCCCTGCTGTATGCCAATGAGCAATTGACCTATGCGGAATTGAATGGCCGGGCCAACCAGTTAGCGCACTACCTGCGGAAGCTCGGCGTGGGTCCGGAAGTACGGGTTGGGCTTTGCCTGGAGCGTTCCGCGGAAATGGTAGTCAGCCTGCTGGGAATTCTGAAGGCAGGCGGCGTATATGTGCCGCTAGATCCCAAATATCCGGTGGAGCGGCTGAAGTACATGCTCGCGGACGCGGAGCTGAGCGTATTGCTGGCTTCGCGCGATATGCGGGAAAAATTTGGAGAGACGCAGGCGCAAGTCATATGTCTGGAACAGCAACAGGAACAGATCAGCCGTGAAAGCCAAGCCAATCCGGCAAAAATCAACAAGCTGGAAGATCAGGCCTACGTGATTTATACCTCAGGATCCACGGGTAAGCCCAAAGGCGTAATGGTGGAGCACCGGAGCCTGGTCAACGTGATTGAGACGAGCCGGGAGAGATTCGGGTTTCGCGAGAGTGACGTAATGCCTTGCTTGGCCCCGTTCTCCTTCGATATTTCCTTGTTTGAATTGCTCAATCCGCTCCGCGTTGGCGGTACAGCGGTAATCTGGGCCCACGAGGACGTACTGGATGTGGCTGGCGTGATTGCGGAATTGCCAAAGATCACGATGCTGCATTGTGTCCCCAGCCTGATGCGGCAGATTGTGAAGACCATCAAAGAACAAGGTGGAATGCATGAGTCAGGTCTGCGCAAAATTTTCACTGGCGGGGAACTGGTGCCGGCAGAATTGCTGGAGGAGATGAAAGAAGTATTCTCCGGAGCTGAAATTGAAGTTCTGTATGGCCCTACCGAAGGGACCATTATTTGCGCCAGTGAACGAGTAACAGGCAAGCCAAGACTGGAGCGGCCCGTTCTGGGCGCGCCTCTGGGCAATGTTATCTTGCGCGTCTATGATCCCGATCGCGTGCTGGCCCCGGTAGGTGTGGCGGGAGAAATTTATATCGGCGGCGCCGGTGTGAGCCGGGGATACTGGAACCGCGAAGAGATCACCCGCGAAAAATATGTAGAGATTGAAGGCGAACGTTATTACCGCACCGGGGACCTGGGCCGCTGGCGGGAAGATGGTGTGCTCGAGTTTTTCGGACGCATTGATAATCAAGTGAAAATCCGCGGGCATCGTATCGAACTCGCGGAAGTTGAAGCGGCGCTGCGCAGCCGTGCCGATGTAGAAGAGGCGGTAGCCGTGGCATTGGATGGGCCATCCGGAGAGCAGCGTCTGGTGGCGTATGTGGTTGGAAAACAGGAAAGTGGAGCGTTGACCAGCCAGAGCCGCGAATGGTTGAAAAGCAAGCTGCCCGAATATATGGTCCCCAGCGTTATTGTGAAAGTGGACCACATACCTCTTACCAGCAATGGCAAGGTAGACCGGCGCGCTTTGCCTGCGCCGGACTTCAATGCTACGGCTGAGTGGCGTGCGCCTCGAACCTCAGTGGAAGAAATCCTTTGCCATCTTTTTGCGGAAGTTCTTGGCGTGGAACGGATTGGCATTGACGACGACTTCTTTGCTCTGGGAGGACATTCGCTGCTGGCCACACGATTAATTGCTCGTGCCCGGACTACGCTGGGCGTCAACCTGGCCCTGCGTAAATTGTTTGAGTCGCCTACGGTCGCCGATCTGGCCAGACACGTGGAACAGGCGCGGCAGCAGGGTGAAAATCTGACGGCGGCGATTGTTCCTGTTTCACGCGAGAAAGCGCTTCCGTTGTCATACGCCCAGCAGCGGCTCTGGTTCATGGACCAGTTGCAGCCCGGCAATCCTATTTACAACATGCCGTTCGCTGTCACACTGGAGGGAATGCTAAATGTGCCGGCCTTGGAGAGAAGTTTGACTGAGATCGCGCGCCGGCATGAATCATTGCGCACCAGCTTCCCCTCGGCCAATGGCGAACCACGACAGAAAATTTCCGCGCCCGCGCCAATCGTCCTGCCGATGCGGGATCTTACGAACGTAGCTGACCGCGAACAGGAAGCCAGAAAACTGGCCGCGGAAGAGGCGGTCAAGCCATTTGATTTGAGTCATGGCCCGTTGCTGCGCGCGCAATTGCTGAAGCTTGAAGAAGACGAGCATCTGTTGCTGGTAACCATCCACCACATCATCGGCGACGGATGGTCCATGGGCGTGCTGGTCCGCGAATTTACTGCATTGTACGAATCTTACATAGCCGGTAGGGAACCGGCATTGCCGGAACTCAATGTTCAATATGGCGACTTTGCGGTCTGGCAGCGCGAGTGGCTGCAAGGAGAGGTGCTCAACCGGCAGCTGGGGTATTGGACAAATAAGCTTGCTGGCGTGACTGCACTCGAATTGCCAACCGATTGCAGGCGGCCAAAGATTGCTACTTATCGCGGCGGAACAATTTACTTTGAGCTTGGCCCCGAACTGCTCGAAAAGTTGAAAGAGGTTGGCCAAAAGGAAGGCGTGAGTACTTTCATGGCGTTGCTGGCTGTCTACCAGGTATTGCTGGGGCGTTATGCCGGGCAGGAAGACATTGCTGTTGGTTCTCCAGCGGCAAACCGGTGGCGGCCTGAAGTGGAGAACATGATCGGATTCCTGGTCAACACGGTTGTCCTCAGAGGAGATTTGACAGGCAATCCCAGTTTTCGGGAATTGCTCAGAAGGACTCGAGAAACCGTTCTTGAAGCCAACGCGCATGAAGACCTGCCGTTCGACAAAGTAGTTGACAAGTTGGTTCCCCACCGCGATCTGAATCGCCAGCCGCTATTCCAGGTCTGGTTCGTGGAAATACCGGCGGAACAGATGTTTGAGTTGCCGGGCTTGAGCATTCGGACCGCTGTAGTGGAAAGAGATACCGCAGCATTTGATCTGGCCTTGTCCTTGCGGCACGTTGCGAATGGCTTGGTGGGCTCACTCAACTACAACAGCGACTTGTTCCACTATGAAACGGCCAATGTTTTGGTTACTGACTTCAAGAAATTATTGGCGGCTTTCCTGCAGGAACCGAATGCCGGAATTTGGGATGTGCTCAAAACGCCTGATATGCCGGCTTCGCCGCACGCCGATGGTGAGGACTCCGGCGCCGAGTTCTCCCTCTAAAGGTAGTTGTCCATAAAATTTAAATCATCCCAGCGCGAACGCGCGCCGATTTCTTTTGAGAATCGCAAGCGAAAATCACCAGAGAGGAATTAATGAAATTTACTGCAAAATACCGGCTGTCGGATTCGACGTATATCGAGCCATTGGTGAACAAATGGCCCGCGTGGTCTTTTCTTATGTCGCCCATACCGGCGAGCTTGCATCTTGTTGATTACCAGCTCAAAGTGATGGCTTCTTACCTGGAAAATCCCGCAGTGCACGTTGCGGCGTCGAAAGATCCGGCACTGGTGGCCGGTCCATTTATGAACGTGCCGGCAGCCAGGAAGGGCGAGATCAAAGCCCTTCTTGACGAGACCAGGGAAAAACAGGCCAGAAACATAGAGCTGGCAGGCGCCTTTATGCAATTCACCAAGCGGCTGACTGCGGAAGCGAAAGGATGCAGTCTGGAACCCTATTATCCTCAGGTTCCGGAGCTTTTGCGCGGCTACGCGGAATTGGTTTATGACTACTGCGATCGTCCCAGTGTGCGGATCTTGGAGAAGCTGTTATATGACAGCGAGTTTTACAACCCATCGCTCCAATCCTTCAGAATCGGCCTGATGAAGGATGACAGCTCGCGGACTTTCATACTGAATACGCCGCGGTTGCCTGAGCCGGGTGAAATCGAGTGGAACCTACATTTTGACGACCCTTTGGCTGACGAACTGTTCAAGCTAGACCTTCAAGCTCAGAGTCTGGACCATATTCTTGATGTTTTAAGCGGAACGTCAGTGAATGAAGATTCGGTTCTGCCATTTCTGTCTGACCAACCCATTGCAAGGCCGGCTCCCTGGAAAGAGAAACGCGTCAGGGTTCGTTATTTTGGCCACGCATGTGTCCTGGTCGAATGGAATGGAGTTTGCGTCTTGACGGATGCGTATATACCGGTGCACCCATTGGCTGGCGGGGTCGAGAGATTTTCCTTCAACGATCTTCCCGAGAAGATCGACTACGTGGTGATCACTCACAATCACCAGGACCACTATGTTTTTGAAAGCCTGCTGCGGCTTCGTCACAGAATCGGGTGTCTGGTTGTTCCGAAATCATACGGACTGCTCTATGGCGATCTTTCCTTGAAAGTGCTTTCGCAGAAGTTAGGCTTTCGCAATGTGATGGAGATGGACACATTGGATTCCATCCCGCTGCCCGACGGTGAAATCATCGGTATACCATTCTTCGGTGAGCATGCCGACTTAGCTCACGGCAAGATTGCTTATGTAGTGCGTTGCGGGAAGGAGCAGATGCTTTTCGCGGCGGATTCAGATTGCCTGGATCGCAAGATGTACGAGCGCGTGCGCAAATCCATTGGGCCCGTCCAGACAGCTTTCGTCTCCGTTGAAAACGTCGGAGCGCCCTTGTCGTGGGTGAACGGTCCTCTCCTGCCGCAACAACCACGGCCGGAAATCGAGCAGCAGAGACGCTATCATGCATGCGATTGTGAGCGAGCTCTCGAACTGATGGATGCGCTGGGGTCGAAGCGGTTATACAGCTATGCCATGGGGCTGGAACCCTGGATGGAGCATTTGCTGGGGCTTAACATGACGGAAGATTCCGAGCAGTGGAAGCAGTCTGAACGCATTCTGACCGCGGCACGCGGACGTGGATTCTGGACCGCCGAACGCCTCTTTGGGCGGAAAACTCTGCACCTGGAAACTCCAGCTCAGACGCTGGAAGACGGCTCAACGGATGTTGACTCGCGCGCGGACCATTGGAGAAGACAACTTCAGGGAGCAAGACATTTCCAGCTAAGTACAGCTCCGCAAGCGTCTGTTGGCGACGGTCGCAAGGTTCTGAATAAGCTTTCCACACCCGGCGAAGCTAAGGATGCTGTTGCCGGAGAAACCCCCATCGCGTTTGCCGCCTTCTCAATTGCAGCTCTGCTCTCCTCGCTCTGCCTCTGGACTGAACAGGAAGACTTTGTCGCGGCTATCACGATGAAAGGCAATGATGGAATCCGGTATTTTCCGCTACGGATCGATATCTCAGGAGACCCGTCTTTCAATGCTTTGTTGACCCGCATTGAGAACGCGATCACCGGAGCATTGGCTTATGAACTGGAACTGCCTCGCATGTTGGAATTGGCTAAAGAGGTATTCGGAAAGACAAACGCTTCCGAAGTCCGGATTGGATTTGAATTTGAAACCGGCAGCGCTTCAAACGACGGTCAATCTTTCGTGTCCGCAGATTGGTCCAATTTGTGTGATCTTCAAGTTCGTGTTCGGCAACCGGATCTTAGCTTCTCATTCGAATTCAACAGGTCGGCCCCGGACGAAGAGTTTTCCCGGCAACTTGCCGAGAACTTCCTGGAGTCAATGCGGCAGGGAGCAGCGGAACCCGCACAGCATCTGAGCCAAATCAATCTGGCTTTACAAGCCCTGGCAGGCCCCGCGGGCGAGGATGTAGAGGCGGAATTCTCGTTCTAGGCATCGTTCCGCGCGCTCGTTTTTCAATCAGATCTAACCACTATTTGAACCCACATCGTGCAATCGCGATCACACGCAACTCTGTAAGAGGGTAATGAATGAGTACCGTTATTTCAAAAAATCCGCAATCAACGCTACGCTTAAAGGTCCAGCGTGAATATTGGCTTAAGAAGATCCAGTTCGATCAGGAGCCTGCCGGGCTTCCTCTCGATTTTCCACGCCATGCCGCGACCTCATTTCAGCATCGCTCGATTGAGGTTCGGCTTCATGATTCGGTTTGCGCTCAATTGAAGAAAGCGGCAGGTGACTCCTTGTTTCTGCATTATGTCGCTTTGACTTCGGCGGTGAACGCCTGTCTTTTCCGCTATACAGGCAAGACCGTGATTACCATCGGTTCGCCCGCGCGTATCAATCCCTCCGATGTTTCCGCCGTGACGGATAATGCCCTGTCGATCGCAAGCCGGCTGCAGGGAGAAACCACCTTCCGTCAGTTGCTGCAGGAACTGCGCGCCAATTTGCTCGAAGCCTATCAATGCCAGGACTATCCTTTCGCTCAACTGCTGGATGATGCGCGGTCGCATTTCCAAACCGATATTTCCTCGCTGTTTCATGTGGCCGTGCGTTTTGACGGTATTCACTCCCGAATGCCCGAAGTGCAACAAGATTTAGATATAAGTTTGCGCAACACCGGGAATGAATTTGTCGGAT
>JASLFF010000278.1 GCA_030150795.1 Terriglobales bacterium
CGACTAGCCGCGCTTACACGCCAGAACGCGCACGCAACGCCGATATGAAGACTGAGCAGCGGCGGCTGCAGCGCATCGACGAGCGCGCGCAGGCCACCACATGCTTCGCGTGCCGGGGCGGAGTCGAGGCCCATGACGACGCGCTCGATGGTGTCGGCGTGGTCGCCGCCCTTGCTGTCGCGGACGAACCAGAGGTCGGGCGCCTGCATGAGCAGAATGCCGTCTTTGTAGAACTGGAAGCCGGTGGGGCAGTTCAGGTCGTCGATGTAGTGGGTGACCTTGTCGGCCTTGCCGTCGCCGTCGGTGTCCTCGAAGATCAGGATGCTGTCGCCGACTTTCGAGGTGGGGGTGCGCTCGGGGTAGTTGCGCCAGACGGAGACCCAGAGGCGGCCCTTGGTGTCCCAGGCCATCTGGACGGGCTTGATGAGCTCGGGGAACTGCTCCTCGCTGGCGAAGAGGTTGACCTTGCACCCCTTGGCGACGGTCATCTTGGAAATGGCGTCTTCACCGCTGAGGTAGGTCCAGGAGCCGTCGGGCTTGTCGCCGGGGTGATTCGTTTCGACCTTCTGGACGGGCGGGAGGTTGTCGTCCTTAGGCTCGACCTCCTTGCCCTGGGCGGCGGCCCAGACGACCTGGTCGCGGTTGGCGGTCAGCACGTCGCGCTGGGTCATCTCCTCCTGCATGACCTGGAAGTTGGAGACGAACGGCGGCTGGGGGTCGCGGACGTTCTGAAGGAACGCGCCCTTGCCGGGCTGGTAGGCGAGGGCGGAGCGGCCGCCGTAGACGTTGTACCCGTCGACCCATGATCTCCTATTTTGCGTTGCTTTTGGCCTTGACCGGCTTGGCTTTGTCTTCTTTGCTGTTGAGCAGCGACTCCAGCTCAGAATGGAATTCGCCCACATCCTTGAAGTCGCGATATACAGAGGCAAAGCGTATATAGGCGACTTTATCGATCTGCTTGAGGCTGTTCATGATCTGCTCACCCAGTTCGCTGGCGGTGCGCTCGCGCTCCGGTGAATCGATCACGTACTGCTCCACCTCATTCACAATTTGTTCCATTTTGCCCATGGAGATAGGCCGTTTCTCGCATGCGCGCAGCAGTCCACCCAGGATCTTCTGGCGCTCAAACTTTTCCCGGCGGCCGTCTTTCTTCACTACCATGTAGGGGATTTCGTCGATGCGCTCATAGGTGGTGAAGCGCTTTTCGCACTTCAGGCACTCGCGGCGGCGGCGAATCGATTCGCCTTCTTTGCTCTCGCGCGAGTCCACCACTTTGTCATTTTCGAACCCGCAAAACGGACATTTCATTGTGTCTTAACCGGAACTCTCAATGAGGTGTGATGATCTAGATTGTAACAGGAGGGACGAATGGGGTGATACTTGGCTGCACGTCAGGTTCATCTGCAGCCGAACCGTCTTTTTATGTAAGGTGATGGATGAAAAAGGTCCGCAATTGATTCGTGTTATCGACTCAAAAGGTTGTTGCGGTTGCCGCCTGCTCCTTCTGTATCGTCCAGAGAACACGCGCCGTCCAATGCCCAAAAAACGGTATTCCGATTATGATTAGGCAGAAGTAGAAAAACTCATTACCGAGAGCTCCTGAGCTAAGGGCCCAATAGTAAAGTATTGGCGGAAGAATCAGAGTTGCCACGGCGATTGCATCTCCTGCCGTGCGGTATTTGCTGTTCCGGTAGCGTGTTTTACTCAGTGCCACCCATACCAGGCTAACCAATACCTCAATCAACGGCCAAGAAATGACGAAGATGATCATTCCATAATCCTGGGATTGCCTTGTCCCCTCCATCCCCCAGGTTCCGATCCAAAGTATTAAAAACAATCCCACCCACGCCGCATTTGCGAGGGCGCCCAAACCCAATATCACGAGCATCCGTTTGCGCGCATCCATAGAGCCTTTCACTCCACAAAAGATCAATCTTGTTGTGCTTAGAATAGTAATGTGAATTGGGCTTGAGTTTGCATTAAATCACGCTAATTTTTCACGTGGCAATTACTCTAGTCTTCTTCCAGAAACTTCTCCTCTTGCTGAATGCTCTCTTCCTCAATTTGCGTAAGCGATACATGTTCTGAACGTGCCATCGCCAGGCCGGCCGGCGTGACGGACATGAATGTGACCAGCCAGAGCATAATCCCGCAACTGGTAGCAAGTTCGGGTGAAAGATTGAAAACGCCGCGCAGCATTCCAATCGTTGCCAACTGTGACCCTCCGCCGACAACTGGAAGCTGCAACACGCCCCCCACAACACTGGCTGCGGTGAGCAGGAAGACGCTGGAGAGCGTCATCTGCGATAGACGGTGAATGGAATATGCGTGCGTCACCGCGAGATAGGCAAAACCGATAAACAGCCAAATCACAATTGATAAGCCGGATAACTGCAAGAAAGACTTGATGTCTTTGACTGTGTTCAGCCCTTCGCCAAAGGCCAGCACGCGTTTGCCAATGGCATGGCCAAACTTAGGAGATATTCGCCCGAACAGCCGCACAAAGAAACGGGATGCAGTGGCAGGATTTTTCCGTACACGGAAGGCCACCAGGGCCACAAAGCAAACGCCGGCCAGCAGCGCCAGCGCAAACATTTCAAAGTAAGTGAAGGATGAAATCTCCTGGCCCAGAAAATGCCGGTGCGGGGAATTGGCAAACCCCGGCAGGCGACTGAGAGTGTGCCTTGACCACAGGATATTTACGGCCATGATCAGGGCAAACGCGCCCATGTCAAAGATGCGTTCCACGGTCCACACCGCCAGCTGTGATGCCATGCTCAAATTCACTCTGCGCGAGATCAGGTAGGGGCGGATAAATTCTCCCGGCCTTCCCAGCAGTGCCAGTCCGGCAAAGCCGATCATGGTGGGCGCCACTAGGTCAGATGTTTTGGCTTCAGGACACACTGGGCGCAGCATGATCTTCCAGCGCATGGCGCGAAGAATGTAGTCGGCATAAACCAGCGCAACACCCGCAACCAGATAAAACTTATTCGTGTTGTGGGTCGCCACCCAGAAGCGGTGCCAGTCAAATTTCTTCCAGGCCCTTACCTGTAGATAGACCAGACCGGCCAGCACAACCAGCACCAGGGCAGTGATTAGAAATCTTTTTTTGCTCATGTATTTGCGTCGGGCTTAATAGATCATACAAAAAAGCGCCCTGCGGGCAGGACGCGCTCTACTGCTCTCTTTTAACTGTGATGCTTATGCCGGGCTTGCGGATTTGGCCACGCTGGCCTGCTGCGGCTTTGATTTCTTTGCAGGCTTGGAACCAGCAGGCTTGGCTGGATTTGACGCATTCGTTACGCCTGCTGCTTTCATCTGAGCACGCTTCTTGGCGTTAAAGTCACGAACAATCTTGCTGATGTAGGCGCGCGTTTCATGATATGGCGGGACGCCATTGTACTGCTTTACCCGATGCGCTCCGGCATTATAGGCAGCCAGCGCCTTAATGGGATCGTTGTTGTAGAGGTCCAGCAGTGCGCTCAGGTGGGCCGTGCCCGCTTCCACGTTGGCCCGGGGATCAAACGGGTCAGCCACCCCGAGTTGGGCGGCGGTGGAGGGCATAAGCTGCATCAGCCCAAGAGCGCCTTTTTTCGAGACCGCATGGACCTTGAAGTTGCTCTCTGCGCTGATTACGCTCCTCACAAAATCAGGGTCAAGTCGATTCCTGCTGCTGGCTTCCCGCACCACCTGATCCAGATCAAAGGCCTGCGTTGCCACGCTGGGCGGCGCCGTCAAATTGCTGGTTACTGGCGCAGGCAGAAGCGGCTTTGCCAAAGGCTGAGTTACTGCGGGCTTGTTCGCCAAAGGCTGGCTGGCTGGCTGAATCGCTGGGACTACGGCGGGAGGAGGTTCTGGCACTACCGGGGTCTCATCCTCTTCAAACGACGTAATCTGCTCGGTGGCGATATCGAGATAGCCGGTGGAGGTAAAAAGCCGGGTGGATTTGGCGCTTTGCTCCTTGCGATCAAAATGGATGGAGAACCCGTTCCGCAGGACGGCAATCTGGCCGGCAAAAGCAGACATTTGTGCCAGCACCAGAACCGCTGCGA
>JASLFF010000280.1 GCA_030150795.1 Terriglobales bacterium
AGGATTCGATAGATCGGCGCACTGTCCGGGGTTGATTCCATCAGGATTCGGCGCGTGACCCTGCTGCGCACGCGGAGGCTGTACGTGGTCATAGAATCCGCCGTGCTCGTCATAGGTGAACAGAATAATCGTGTCACTCCAGAAAGGGCTGTTGCGCACCGCATTCAAAACCTGGGATACAAAAGCCTGTCCGCGCTGAATATCGGTTGGCGGATGTTCATCATTTTCTTTTGTGATGCCCAGCACGCCCAGGTTCGGATCGACGAATGAAACCTGCGGCAGTGGCGGCAACGCCGGCGAGCCGGCAATCTGGCCTAAAAAGACAGGTAGCGGCAGGAAATGCGGATCGATTGGGGCAGGGAACGGGCGGAAGCTACCACCCTGCGGGACATCCTGAAAATAATCCGCCCAGGTTACGCCGTTCTTTTCCATCAGGTCAAAGATGGTGCCGGTGATGGGCTTATAGCCGCCGCTTCCCGGAGGCGGAAAGCTGTCACTTGTGGTGAGATGGCCAAACGATGTTGCCGCCATCAGATAAGAACGGTTGGGAAACGTAGGCCCCAGCACCGATGCGAAGTAGCGATCGTTCACTGAAAATTTCTGCGCCAGATCGTAATAGAAGGGAATTTCATTCTGGTTGTAGAACGCCATGGTCTGGTCGTCAGTGGCATTTTCCACGCCGTTGTCGATCTGCTCGGTCTCGTCATTGATCAGCACAAAGCCATTCATCAGCGCCTGAAAAAGAGTGTCATTGGGATGGTTGAAATTGGCTTCGCGATGCGTGCTGGCCCACCCGTGATCGAGATCAGGAGCCACGCAGCGGCGCGAGTCATGGAAGGCAAACACTGTGCTGCCGTCGTCGTCTTTGTTGGCATTGCGACAGGTAAAATTGCCCGCTGCATCCACACGGCAGCTCAGGCCGTCCACGCAAGAGTGGTCATCTTTGCGGCAGCCGCCATCGTGATCATCGCCGTCTTCTCGCCTGGGGTTGTGATATGGGCTGCCCGGCGCATACGCCAGCGCGCCAAAATAGTTATCGAAAGAATGGTTCTCCTGCATGATGACGATGACATGTTTGGCTTTATGAGGATCGCCTTCGGCCATTGCTGTAGTTCCAGCCAGCAAGGCTGCTGTAAAAAGCAAGAACGGCATGGCGAAGCGGGGGCTAAACCAACGCATAGTGCTCTCCTTTTGTAGGGACCTATTCGAACCTGTGCATAATAAACGCAAAACTATCCGCAGGTGCATTAAACAGGAGCAATCGCGTGAATTGGTGAACATCGCGTTAAAATTGGAATTTCCGGACGCGACGAGGTAGACCGAATCTTTTGCGATCTTGGCCATGGGGCCAACCTAAGGAATTACTGTCGTTAGCGATCAAAACCGAAGTCGCTCTTACCTAAGCCACCTCTGGCGGACAATGAGCGGCTGCCCACAATGGCGTCGATTATCCTGATACGCAGGCGGACTTTGACCAAGCCAAACCGTGCGACAAAACCCTGCAGTTTGGCGGCCCAAATCGCGCCACCACTTTCTGGGTAAAGTTTTGCAAACCCCGCAATTCTCGATCCAAGAAGCTCACAACTCTCTTGACACGTGAGTCTCACCTCGCCATACTCTTACGCAATCAAGAATTAAGGTAAATAGCAGAGGCGTGTTCACACCCCCTTCTAACGGGTATCCCAGGCTAGAAGCCTTCACAGGCTAAATTACGTATTTCTAAATAAGAAGGTTGCTGTATGAATCCCTGCAGGACTCTTCGGCCGCTTATTGCGGCCATGCTCTATTTTTGCGTCCTTTTTGCGTCCGCCCAAAGCCCTTCGGCCGGCGCCAACGTGAACATGGTTTCCGGAACGGACTGGACCACAGGCGACCCGTTTCTTCAGCGTCAAAATGAGCCTTCATCCGCCGTATCGACACGGAATCCGCTGCACTTGCTGGCGGGCGCCAATGACTATCGCACCGTAGATCTTCCTGGACTTCTTGGAATCGAAGAGCGCGGTGACGCCTGGCTCGGCATCTTCAAATCGTTTGACGGTGGCCAGACGTGGCAAAGCACTCTGCTTCCCGGATATCCCCTGGACTCATCCTCTGACGGACTGGCTTCTCCTCTGCGCGGCTTTCAGGCCGGCGCTGATCCTGCAGTGCGCGCCGGAACGAATGGTCTTTTTTATTACAGCGGCATTGCCTTCAATCGGGGAACAAATCCATTGGGAGCGGTATTTCTTGCCCGCTTCATTGACAATGACAATCGCGAAAACGGCGATGCCACCCGCACTCAGGGAGCCATTACAAATGTGACTCCCGCCGATTCAATCCGCTATCTGGGTGAGACCGTTGTTGCACGCGGCAGCGCTACCCAGTTTTTGGATAAGCCCTGGCTGGCCGTTGACGTTCCGCGCGGCACAGCAACCTGTACCATCAATTTCATCAATCCTGACGGTTCTGCGGGCACTCAAGTTGTCCCGGCGGGCGCGGTGTTCGTAAGCTATACGGCTTTCAACAGCGCGACCACAACGAGTGGTCATGATGGCGATCACGACGGCGATGATGACGATGATGCCCCTTCCAGCGATACGCAGATTCTTTTTGCCCGCTCCGCGGACTGCGGAAAAACTTTTGGAGCACCACTAAGAATTGCCGGAGGCTCCATCAACCAAGGGTCGGTCTCAGTTGTGGATCCCA
>JASLFF010000288.1 GCA_030150795.1 Terriglobales bacterium
ATGGACAGGACCTCAAGGGTTTCCGGCAGGTTTTGCTGCCAGGTGCGAAAGGTGACTTCACTGCCGCCCGCATAAGGAAAACAGAACAGGCGTAGCCTGGCTCGCAAGTTAGGCCGGCGCAGAGCTAGCCACGGATTTTTAGTTACGGTTGTCAAAATTGGGTTTCCTTGTAATCCGCCGCAATCGGCCCCATGAAAACAGACATCATGATCAAACGGCGTTCTTGTTAAGCCATCACGCCGATTGCATTTTTTTAACACCAGCCCTAAGCACATCAATAAAGACCTGGATATTTTCTGGTTCGGAAACTTCCAGCCTGAAATATCGGTCCGTCAAGCCAAACTCTGGTCCCCACATGACACTGATCCCGTGCTGCCTGAGTGAGCTTCGCAATTCCTCTGCGTCACCCAGAAATTCGATGAGCACGTAGCTGGATTGGGCTCTCCTTGCCGGCTCAACCAACTTAAATCCGGACTCGCCTTCCATCCTCTTCAGAAGTTGGAAGGACCTTTCAATGGAATCCTTGACGGCAGGTTCTTTAGCCAACTCGCTGGACGCCTTTTCCACCGACAAGGATGAAACAACATTGCGATTCTCCTGCCTCAACTGCGCGGCATCTTCAGAACTCGCGCAAATTGTCCAGCCAATTCTGTAGTCTGCGGTATTGTGGGATTTTGAAGTGGAACCTACCAGAAAGAGCTTTTTCCGCCCGCGAAAACCGCGGTAAAGACAACCGGCAAGTTCACGCGTATTTAATTGCCTGCTGGGCAATGTCAAATCGAAGATGATTGGAGTAGTTTCAGGCAGGCCATTCACTAGCTTTTCCGGATCAAAAATAGCCCCCGTGGGATTGTTGGGCAGACTCAAATAAACAATATCCGGCTGGACCTCTGCCGCCTTTCTTATCAACGTGGCCTCATTGATATCAAAACCTTCGGCAGCGGTTTGCACCGTCGCTACGCGGAAGCCTAGTCCCTGAAAAGACTCTCGTGCTCTCCAGTACCCAGGAGTAACCGTCAACAGGACCGGGGTGGCCTTGAGCGCCAGCCTGAAGACATGGTTCCTGACTGCCTCAATGGCACCACTCGCACCCGCAGTGGGAATCACGTCTTGCGGATCGACTCTGAAATAATCCGCGACGACCGAAGCGAACTGCGCGTGGCTGCGAATGAGCTTTGCATAGGGCAGCCCTGTCCGGAGATCAATCTGCGGTTCTGGTGCTTTAGAAGGGGTAACGAATTGCTTCATTGTGCCTCTCTTGTCATTTCCTCCATCTTTATTGTGCAAACTGAACGGACACATATCGGTCCAGACCTCCTTGATGTGGGCGAGTCACTCGTCTTTCGGGCCGCTTTTACCTGCATCGTTCCACCCTAGCGGGTTCGCCCGGTGCGCAGGCCAGATGGAATATTGCTCTTCATGGTTTACTACGACCTTATAAATGGTTTTGTCTTCTCGTTCGTCTTGGCTCATAAAAGTTCCTCACGATGGGCGTTTCTTTGCCCGAGTTTTTAAAATATCCTTCCCCCGATGATTGCTTCCATTTCCGGCACCACCAGGGCCGTGCCTTTCTCCTGCGTGGGCACGCCCAATACCAGGACTTTCTGAAGTATGCTTTCCCACCTGACGAGGCTTGAAGTTCACGACCGCAAGAACCTGGCGTCCCACCAACGATTCGCGCGGATAATTTGTGGCCTGGGCGATGCTTCGCCTGGTTCCGATTGCCGGTCCGAAATCAATTACCAGTTTGTGAGCCGGCACTCTGCATCCCTCTGCCGGCTCCACGGAAGAAACACGCCCCACGCGCACGTCAATCTGCTGAAACACAGCAAAATCAACCTCAATTGCCGGTCCGTTCATAAGTTCACCGCCGATTTAGAATCGACATACCAGGGCCAGATTAGGCCTGCCTCTTATGCCGCAGCCGTTGCTTTCGCGGACAGCTCAGCAATTCGGCTATGCAGTCCACTCCAAAAGTTGAAAATCAGATCCAGATGCCGGTCATAACCTTCAATGATCTTCTCGATGCTGTGCTCGTCCACGGCGTAGCGCCCTACAGCCTTTAAGGACTCGTCTTTGTGGTCCTTTTCCGCAGCTCCAATGTGAGCATAAAAATATTCGCACGCCTCATGGAACTGGTCGGGCTCTGACCATAACGTCATATAGTTCCGGGCGCCATCATAAAGCTTGCGCAGCATGGTATATGCCTGCCATTCCAGCGCCAGCTGGGCGCCAAAGGACATTTCTTCGTCCCCATACAGCGCCTTCTCTCCGTCCAGCAATTCCCTGGTTGTGGGAAGCAATTCGGTTGTCTCTGCCAGCATTTCCGGGTCAAGTTTGCCCTCATTCCCCATCTTTCGGGCAAGCTCACCAAGAAAGCTGAACAGCAGGGCAGAATGCACCTTAGTGGGATTGCCATAGCCCATTTCAGAGTAGAGGGTTTTCACATACTCCGTCTTGGCCTCTAAGTCTTTCGTGGCGCCGATAAGCACAGCTAGGGCATCAGGAAAGGACTTAACAAAGGCCCCGTAATTCCTGGCAAAGATTTGCAGCTCCTCTATGCTGAATTGGCGGGACATCCATTCCTGATAAAACGCATTGTCTAATGCGGGGGTTGTGGTGATCTTTGCGAGCAATGATTCAAGGTTCCGTGTCACGGTGGTTCTCCTTTTTATATTTGGCTCTTGCTCTCTTACCTCTAACCGCTTGAAGTCCCCTACGCTGGGTTGCTTCAGCCTTCCTTCGCCCTCTTCTTCCTAAGCAGTCCTTCCAAATCGTCAGTCGAAAGACTCTCGATTTTTCTTAGCAGCGCAATCGCTTCATCCATCTGCCCCGGTCTGGTCTCATTGGCTGTAAGAAACTCGGCAATTTCTCTCACGGTTGGCCGTTCAAAAAATCGGCGCAACGGCAGATCGGCGTTAAATACTTTGCGGATGCGTGTTACCACTCGCGTGGCCAGCAGAGAATGCCCGCCAAGCTCAAAAAAGCTGTCATCGATGCCTGTCTGCTCCAGACTGAGGATGTCGGCAAACATCTCCACAAGCATCTCTTCGATTGCTGTGCGTGGTGCGACTAACAGAGAAGCCAAGTCCGGCCTTCCGCGCTCTGGTTCAGGCAGAGACGCGCGATCAAGCTTTCCGCTTGCGGTAAGCGGCAGCTGTTCCAGATGCATCCACGCTGATGGAACCATGTATTCAGGCAAGCGCTCCTTCAACCACGCGCGTAATTCCCCGACAGTCGGTGCCGGTTGTTGCGCGGGCACAACATAGGCGGCAATATATTTCTCACTGTCCGTACCCTGGCGGACGAGAGCCACCGCCTCGCTCAAGCCATGATGCTCACGGAGTGCGGATTCGATTTCCCCAAGCTCGATCCTGAAGCCGCGGACCTTGACTTGGTGGTCGTAACGTCCCAGAAAATCGATAGCGCCGTCTGCCAGGTGGCGACCCCTGTCCCTGGTGCGATAAAGCCGAGCGCCGGGAACGGAGCTGAAAGGATCGGGAATGAAACTTTCGGCGGTAAGATCGGCACGGTGCAAGTAACCTCGTGCCACGCCTTCGTGGCCAATGTAAATTTCTCCGGCAACTCCAATGGGGACCGGCTGCAACGGCGAGTCAAGAATATGGATTTTCTTGCCGGCAATGGGCCGACCTATCGTGATCCTGCCGCCCGCGTGGATCAATGCAGCCGCTGCCGTCGCGGTGATCTCGCTCGGCCCATAGAAGTTCCACAACAACAAGTCCGGAAAGATTGCGAACGTGCGATCCACCAAGCTTTCTGGCAGCTCTTCACCACCAATGAAGGCCCTGATGATCAAGTCACGGGGAATTGTCGGGTCCGATTCAACAGCATCGAGCACAGCTTTCCACATGGACGGCACCGCGCTGAACCTGACGTCCTTTTGTCCTTTGAGAGCTTGCAGCAGCGCCACCGGATCGGCCACCTCGGTCTTTTCCATGATCCGCACTTCAATTCCGCGTAACAGTGGCGAGAATATTTGCTTAAGAGAGCCATCGAATGTGAGGGCCTGGACAGCAGGCACGCTCGTTACTGTGTCGTCGAACATGAAGTCGTTGGCCCATGCAACATAATTTGCGAGACTGCTATGCTCAATCATGATTCCCTTGGGCTTGCCGGTAGAACCGGAGGTATAAATCACGTAGGCCAGATTTTCCGGCGCTACTCCGCTTGCAGGATCATGCTCGCTTTCACGCGACAGCTCTTCTGCATCTGCATCCAGATAAATTCTTTGCGCAGAACTCTCGGGGAGATGAGGACTGAGTGCTTGTTGTGTCACTAGTACGCCCACGTGGGCTTCCTCCAACATGAACGCCAGCCGGGACTTTGGATATGCCGGATCAAGCGCCAGATAAGCTCCACCAGACTTCAAAATGCCAAGCAACGCAACCATCATTTCGAGGCCACGCTCTGAGCAAATGCCGACGATTGCCTCAGGGCCAACGCCTAGCTTACGAAGGCGGTGCGCCAATTGATTCGCCCTGCGGTTCAGCTCGCCATATGTGAGCGTTGTGCTTCCTGATCTTGCGGCTATAGCGGTAGGACGCAATCGAGCATGCTCCTCAACCGCATGGTGGACCAGACGATTCTTGCCGTAATCTCGCTTGCCTTCATTCCACGTGAAGAGCAATTGATGCTCTTCTTCTGCACTCAGCAGCGCCAGCCGGGAAATCTTTTGGTCGGGATCTTCCATCGCGGCCAGCAGCACCTCTTGAAAGTGCGTTGCCATTCGTGCGATGGTTTCCGGCTCAAACAGGTCTGTGTTGTAGTTGAGGACAGCTTTCAGTCCGTCTTCTGCTTCGAAAGCTGAAAGCACCAGATCATACTTTGCCTGCTTAACCTCACTATTGATCGCGCTGATTGACAGGCCGGCAAGGCATAACTCCTCTGTGAGAGCATTCTGCAGATGAAAGACCACCTGAAAGAACGGTGAGTGGCTCAGATTACGTTCCGGCTGGAGATCTTCAACCAGCTTTTCAAACGGCATGTCCTGGTGTGCATACGCTTCCAGGCTTACTTCACGGACTTTGGCAAGCAACTGGCGGAACGTAAGCTCGCTCGACACTTGCGCGCGCATCACCAGCGTGTTTACAAAAAAGCCAATGAGGTCTTCTATCTCTCTCCGGTTGCGATTCGCGATAGGGGCTCCGACAACAAGGTCTTCCTGGCCGGTATAGCGGTACAGGAACACATAAAAAACGCTGAGCAGAGTCATAAACAGCGTAGTTCCCTCGCGCCGGCCCAACTGAACCACCTGCAGAGCTAGTTTTTCAGGCACATGGAAAGCGACTGAAGCGCCATTGAACGTCTTATACGGCGGTCTCGGGTGATCCAGTGGTAATTCGAGAACAGGAGGAATTCCTGCGAGCTTTTGCTTCCAGTACCCAAGCTGCTCGGCCAGGACATTGCCCTCCAGCCATTGCCGTTGCCAAGCTGAAAAATTCGTATACTGCCACAATAGATCAGCAAGGACAGGGCTCTTCCCTTCGCAAAAACCTTCGTAGAAGAATGCCAATTCGCGGATGAAAACCTGAACAGACCAGCCGTCCGAAACAATATGGTGCATGGTCAACAGCAAAACGTGGTCATCATCCGCCAGCCGTAACAATTTCGTGCGCAGCAATGGCCCCTTTGTGAGATCAAACGGAGTTTCAGCTTCTTCCCGCATGAGCCGGCCAAGGATTTCTTCTCTCTCATCTCCGGGAAATTGGCTGAGGTCGTTCACCATCAGGCTCCAGGCTCCGGGTTCATGGACCACCTGGACTGGACGCTCCTCGGCCATTCCAAACGTGGTCCGGAGTGACTCATGCCGTTTCACGATCTCGCTGAGGCTGGCCTCAAGGGCCTCAACATTCAGCCGTCCTCTTAAGCGAAGCGCCGCAGGCAAGTTGTAAAGAATGCTTTGGGGCTCGAATTGATCGAGGAACCACAATCGTTGCTGGGCAAAAGAGAGTGGCGCGGTCTTCAGCGTTTTCGCCGCTCGCGACGGCCCTTGATGAGGCAGATTTCTTCGTCTTATAGGATGGTTTTTTTCAGGTGCCGTAGCAGCGCCGTCGATTCTCTTTGCAAGATCGAGGTTCGTTGTCTTTTCTTTGTCCGCACTGACCTGCAGTTCAAACAGCAGCTCGGCCATGCGCTCAATTCGCCGGCGATCGCCCTGGTTCTCCAGAATTGAGAGCGCCAGGCCGCGAACGGTCGGCTCTTCAAAGATACTTCGTACCGGCAGGTCGGCCCGAAACGCCTCCCGAATGCGAGATGCGACCTGCGTAGCCATCAGGGAATGACCGCCGAGATCAAAAAAATTGTCGAGCGCGCCAATTCGCTCCAAACCCAGGACTTCTGTAAAAATTGCGGCCAACACTCTTTCAACTGCCGTTTCCGGAGCCACATTATCGGAGACGGCCCCGGCATCTTTTCCGGGAGTTGGAAGCGCAAGACGGTTGATCTTGCCGGAAGAAGTAAGTGGGAACTCCTGGAGCGTTACAAAATAAGCGGGAACCATGTGTTCCGGCAGCCGCTCTCTCAAAAATCCTCTGAGGTCCTTCGCAGTTGCAGGATCCGATTGCGGAACAATGTAAGCCGCCAATGTCTTCTCGTTCCGTTCTTCCGTTCGTACCGTCACCACTGCTTCGCGCACCAGGGGATGCGCTCTCAAGGCAACTTCAATCTCACCCAACTCAATTCGCATTCCGCGGATCTTTACTTGAAAATCGTTGCGTCCAAGAAATTCAAGATTACCGTCAGGAAGATAGCGGACCAGATCGCCGGTTTTGTAGATTCGCGCTCCCGGATGGTCGCCGAAAAGATCTGGAATGAAACGCTCCGCCGTGAGAGCTGGACGCTTCAAATATCCGTGGGCCACGCAGTCACCGCCCACATACAGCTCACCTGAAACACCCACGGGGACAGGCTGGAGATGCCCATCAAGCACATAAACCTGAGTGTTTGCCAGCGGACGCCCCAGAGGCGGAAGCGCCGGCCACGCGGATGCCGGAGGCCGAAAAGAAAAAGACGTCATCACATGGGTCTCAGACGGGCCATAGTGGTTGTAGAGGTTGCACTCGCTGAGTTGTTCGAATAGCTTGACGATGTCCGGCGTTATCTGTAATTGCTCTCCGCCAACCATGAACTCACGCACGCAGCCCAGAGGAGTGGGGTCCTCGCAGAACTGTTCTGCCAGCTTCTGCAGGACAACCACCGGCAGATGAAATCTCTCAATCTGGTTTTGCTGGATAAATCTGCCGAGCGCCGCAATGTCTATGCGGGTTGCATCCGGTACCAATACCAGGGTCCCACCCGCTGCCAGGGTCGAGAAAATTTCCTGAAAGCTCACATCGAACGTGAGAGAAGCGAATTGCAACACCCGTCCATTCCGCGACCCAGTTGCTCGATGCCAGTGCGCCAGGTTCACCAGAGCGCGATGCGGCATGACCACACCTTTGGGCTCGCCCGTGGATCCGGAGGTATAGATCACGTAGGCAGGATCTTCCGGGCCAACGGCCGCAGCAGCAGCTCGATCTGACGGCGCCTCATCGTCTAGAAAGATCGTGTGAGCCTCGGTCTGGGGTAAGCTGGCGGCGAGCCCACGCTGAGAAATCACTGCTGATGCGCTTGAATCTTTCAACATGAAAGCCAGCCGTCCGGATGGATATGAGGGATTTAGCGGAAGACAGGCAGCGCCCGCTTTTAGAATGCCGAGGACCGCGACGATCATTTCCGGCGAGCGTTCCATGAAAATGGCCACAATCGCGCCTCGCCCAGCACCCAGCAAACACAAATACTCCGCCAGCCTGTTTGCGCGCTCATCCAGTTCCCGATAAGTGAGTCGGCTCTCTCCGAACATCACAGAAGCTGCATCCGGCGTGCGGGCCACCTGCTCTTCAAACAACTGGTGTGCGCACACTGCGGGGTAAGCGGCCTGCGTCTGGTTCCATTGCGACAACAGTTGTTGTTTTTCTGCTCGGGTCAGCAGACAGAGATCGGAAATGCGCTCAGCCGGATTGCTGACAATGGAAGCGAGCAATTCCTGAAAATGTCCTGCCATGCGTTCAATTGTTTGCCTGTTGAAGAGATCCACGTTGTATTCAATCGCGCCGCCAATGTGGTCTCCACAGTCATCCATGTAGCAGGTCAGGTCGAATTTTGCCGTGCCAAAATCATTTTGAAGAGGCGTTACCAGCAATCCCGGAAGCTCGAGATCTGGTTCCGTGTGCTTCATGACAAATGACACCTGGACCAGTGGGCTGTGGCTCAGCGTCCGTTCCGGATGTAGTTCTTCCACCAGATACTCGAATGGAAGGTCCTGATGAGCATAGGCATCCAGCAATGTTTCGCGGACCGCCTTCAACAAGTCACAAAATGCCGGATTACCGGACAAATCTGTGCGAATGGCCAGGGTGTTGGTGAAAAACCCGATCAGATTTTCCAGGTCGTGGCGATGACGGTTGGCAATTGGCGTTCCCACCGGAATGTCTTCCAGACCTGTATAGCGGTGCATCAGGACTTTAAACGCAGTCAGGAGCGTCATAAAAAGAGTGGCTCTTTCAGACTGGCTTAGCGCTTTCAGTGACTTTGACAGTGCGGGTGAAAGCGAAAACAAAATCGTGGAACCCTGAAACGTTTGCAATGGCGGACGTGGCCGGTCTGTGGGCAGTTCCAGTATAGGCAGATTGTTGCCGAGCTGCTTCTTCCAATACGTGAGTTGCTCGTTGAGCACAGCGCCTTGCAGCCATTGCCGCTGCCATACGGCAAAGTCAGAATACTGGATTGGCAGTTCAGCCAGATTTGGGGTTCTCCCGGCTAAGAACGCTGAGTAGAGTTCGCCAAGCTCATGAATCAAGAGGCCGGTGGACCACGCATCGCTTACGATGTGGTGAACCGCAAATAAGAGGATGTGCTTTTTGTCATGGGTGCGGAGTAGCGTCGTCCGCAGTAGCGGCCCTCGCTTCAGATCAAAGGGGCGGGTGGATTCCTCGCGAACAATATCCTCGGTCTTTGCCTGCTGCTCATCGTGTTGAAGCTGAGTGAGATCGATAAGATGCAAGCCAATCGTCTGATTGGGCGCAATGATCTGCACCGGTTGCCCATCACGAAAATCAAACGTAGTCCTGAGCGCCTCATGCCGTTGCACGATGACATTGAAGGCCCGTTCCAGAGCTGCAATGTCGAGATTCCCTTCCAAGGCGATAGGCGCGGTCAAGTTGTATACGGGACTGCCAGGCTCAAATTGGTCAAAGAACCAAAGTCTTTGCTGGGCAAAGGAAAGCGGTGCCGGGCCACGGTCGCCACGACAGGGAATCTGATCGGAGGCTGCGGAGACAACTCCTTCCTTGCGCAGCATTGCCTCAATCAGCGCTCGCTTTTTGGCAGAGACCAGAAATGTGTCGCGGCTGATGCTGCTCATGATGGCTGCCCCTTGTCGGTGAAAACCGTTGTCTGTGCGAGCAACTCTTCCGCCTGTTCGTCGGAAACCTGTGAGAAATGCAGCAACAATTCGGCCACGCGTTCGATCCGCAAGCGGTCCGGTGCATCAACTAGAATTGCGGCTGCCAGAATTCCAACTGCGGGCTTCTCAAAAATCCGCCGTAATGGCAAATCAATGCCCAGGGACTTGCGCACTCTGGAAGCGACCTGGGTTGCCATAAGGGAATGACCGCCCAGCTCAAAAAAATTGTCGAGCAGACCAACTCGATCAATGCCAAGTACAGCAGAGAAGATCCCCGCCAGCACCAGTTCCAGCGCGGTTCGCGGTGCAACAAATTTCTGCTCGTGCTCGGGCTTCGGTGACTCCATCGCCGCAAGCGCCTTCCGGTCAATCTTTCCAGTAATGGTCAGCGGAAACGACTCCAGCAGGACGAACGAACTGGGCACCATGTAATCAGGCAATTTGTTTTTCAGATGGCTGCGCAGTTCACCGGGGCTTGCGCTCTTTTGCGGCTTCAGCGTTGCAAAAGCTTTCAAATGGTCGCCGTCCACGAGCGCTACAACCTGCTGGACAGCAGGATGCTGGGCCAGCGCCAACTCAATTTCCAGAGGCTCAATGCGGTACCCGCGGACCTTTGCCTGAAAATCAGTCCGCCCTAGAAATTCAATGTCGCCATTGTGACGGTAGCGCCCCAGGTCGCCCGTCCGGTACAACCTGGCTCCAGAATCGCGGCCAAAAGGATCGGGAATAAATCTTTCTGCGGTAAGCTCAGCGTGATTTAGATACCCTTGAGACACGCCCTCGCCACCGATATAAACCTCGCCGGTCGCACCGATCGGTACCGCTTGCAGATTCCAGTCGAGAATGTAGATTCTTGTATTAGCGATGGGACGGCCAATGGGAACGCCGTTGCTGCCAGGGAAGAAGCGAAGGTCGCAAACAGTGCTCCAGACAGTCGCTTCCGTAGGTCCATACTCGTTGAACAAAGAAGCCTGCGGTGCTCGCTGGCGGTGGAGCTCAGCCATGTCAGCCGGACATGGTTCGCCGGCCACAATAGCTACTCGCAGTGATGCTAACCTTCGTTCTTTCTGATCCAGCAAGAGCCGATAGAGCGATGGAAGACATAAGAGATGCGATACGGAGTGCTGCTCAATCAATTCGCCAAGATACGCCAGATCCTGATGGCTGCCTTCCTCGGGAATAACCAGCTTCCCGCCTTGGCACAGCGTCCAGAAAAGACCCGCGACAGAGCTGTCAAAACTGAAAGATGGAAGCAACAGGAAAGCGCCGGCAGGTTCAGCGTAGTATGCGATACGCGCGAGAGTCGAATGCACGAGATTGCGATGTGAGATGACTACTCCCTTGGGATTCCCCGTCGAACCGGATGTGTAAATCACGTAAGCGGGATGGTCGAGTAGAGCAGAGATTGGGAGATTCTCCTCACTTTCAATCGCTATCACATCGCTGTCCCTATCCAGGCAGATAATTTGGGCCGGCATCTGGGGTATGCGCGACAATAAACTGGAATCTGTGACCACAACTTTTAGCTGGGTATCTTTCATCATGAAAGCTAATCGCTCTGCGGGGTAGGCCGGATCGAGCGGCACGTAAGCGCAACCGGCCTTAAGGGCGGCCAAGATTGCCAGCGGCATTTCCGCCGAACGCTCCAGACAAATGCCAATCAAATCCCCTGGCGCTGCGCCAGAATGCTGTAGAGAACGCGCAAGTTGGTTCGCGCGCCGGTTTAGCTGGTTGTAGCTGAGTGTTTTGCCCCCGCACGCCACGGCAATCGCGTTCGGAATTCGTTGCGCCTGCTGCTCAAAGACGCGATGGACGTGAATGCGCTCCGTGTAGTCCAGGCTGGTATCATTCCACTCCACTAACAGCTTTTTCTTTTCTGCTTCCGTCAGCAGCGGTAGAAGCGCAATCTTTGTGTCTGGATGTTCTGTAATGTCTTCGAGCAGAGTGAGGAAGTTGGCCACCATTCGTCGCGCGGTGGATTCATCGAAAAGTTCTGTGTTGTACTCGAGCGCCGCATCCATGCCCTCGCCGGTCTGGCTGAACGTCAAAGTCAAATCAAACTTTGCCGTTTCCGTCTCCACTGGAACCAGTGATAAACGCAAGCCGTTGATTTGCTTCATCTCCATCGGTGCATTCTGCAAGTCCAGCATCACTTGAAACAAAGGAGATTGACCTAAACTTCTCTGCGGATGTAATTCTTCAACCAGCTTTTCAAACGGCAGATCCTGATGCGCAAAGGCCCCAAGCGAGACTTCCCTGGCTCTGCGAAGCAACTCCCGGAAGGTTAGCTCGCCAGATAGCTGTGCGCGAAGAACCAGCGTGTTGACGAAGAATCCAATTAATTCCTCGATCTCTGGCCGGTTGCGCTGGGCAACGGGCGTGCCTACAGCAATGTCCTCCTGGCCGCTATAGCGATACAGCAGGATGCTTAGAGCAGCCAGCAAAACCATGAAGAGCGTAGCGCCTTCAATCTGACCGACCTGTGCCAGTCGCTCTTGCAGTTTGCTGGAAACCAAGAATGGAATATTCGCGCCGCGAAATGCGCTGACCTCAGGACGCGGCCGATCCGTTGGCAATTCGAGCCGGGGAGGAACTCCGTCTAGCTGGCGTTTCCAGTATGCGAGCTGCGCGGCCAAAAGCGCGTTGTGTTTTTCCTCGCGTTGCCATGCGGCAAAATCCGCATATTGAATGCGCAACTCCGGTAGGCCCGGTCGCCCTTGAGAACCGCCATAGCATGCGCCGAGATCGCGCATGAAGATCCCGATGGACCACCCGTCAGCAACAATGTGGTGCATGGTCAGCAACAACACATGATCGTATTCAGCAAAACGCAGAAGACTGGCTCTTATAAGCGGGCCCGCGGTCAGATCAAATGCGCGCCGCATCTCCCGGTTCGCCCTGGCGGCAACTTCTCTTTCGCGCGAGCTCTCTGCCGAGAGTTGAACGGCTTCTGGAGGTAGGTGCACTCTGAACGGCGGATTGACGAACTGAAATGTCTGACCATTCACCGTCCTGAAATTTGTGCGCAGCGACTCATGCCGACGAATGACTTGGCTAATGCTCTCTTCAAGCGCAGCGACATCGAGCGGTCCCTCAATTCTTAAAGCCACAGATATGTTGTAAACGTAGCTCCCAGGTTCCAGTTGTTGAAGGAACCATAACCTTTGCTGCGCAAAAGAGAGTAGGGCCGGTTCGCGTTGGTCTCTGGGCGTTATCTGGTCGGCATCGAATGCACGAAAACCTTCCTCCCGCAATAGTTTTTCCAGCAA
>JASLFF010000424.1 GCA_030150795.1 Terriglobales bacterium
AAGTTTGTTATTTCAAAAGTGTGCCGGTGGAGATGCAACGGATGCGTGTCGCCACTCTCATTGCGAAAGGTCATGCGATAGCGTTTTCCCTGCTGGACGATCAGGGGATCAGTATCAGGAAATGACTTTCCATTAATCGTCCAGCGATTAAACCGTACACGCTCGCCAGGTACTTTTTGAAATACAAGATTAAATTTCCCGTCAGGTTCAGGCGGAATTTGAGTCTTGCCGAATATTCCGTAGTCCCACGTCTCTTTGGCAGGCGCAATCCAGCGCGGCTCGCCCTTCTGTCCGGCATATTCCACGACCACACCCAGGCCTTTTTGTCTTTCATCATCTGAAGTAGCACCAAGGATCCAAACCCCGGGTTGCTTCATCTCCACAATGGCGTCAATACGCTCTGTAACTCCAATTTGAAGGACGTTGACAGCGCGCGGCGTGAGCACCGGATTGCCATCGAGAGCAATTACCTGAAACTGGTGGCTCGGCAATGCGATCGTGAGATCGTCAGTCGCGCTGGCGTTGAGCAAGCGGAAGAGGATTCTTTCTCCGGCGCGGACGCGGATTGGCTCGCCGTGGCCCAGCATCTTGCCGTTGAAAGTGGCGTATTGATAGGAGACTTCCAGGCCATTATTTGGTGGCCCCATGTGGGTGGCCGTGGAGGGCTCCCATTGGTGAATTGCCAGAAAGACTTCGCGATCATAATTGCCGGGCTCACTCTTGGGCTCTATATAAAGGAATCCGAACTGGCCGCTGTACATCCCTTTTGTGAGGTCGGCGCCCGCGGCATTGTGCGTGTGGTATAGACGAGTGCCGGATGGTTTGGGAACAAACGTGTAACGTCGCCGGCCGTGCGCAGGAACCGGAGGAGTACCCTCTTCGGCGGCTCCGTCGACTTCCGATGGCACCATCAAGCCGTGCCAGTGCACAAGCTCGTCTGTATCTGTGTCATTGAACACGTCAACCGTTGTCGGAACGCCTTCATGCATGCGCAGAAGGGGACTCGGCACGGTGCCGTTATATCCGATGGTCTTCACGATCTTTCCGGGCGCCAGTTCCACGGAAACGGGAGCGATGCGAAGCGTGAAGTCTGCTTTGGGGGCAGATTGTTCTGACCCGATGAGGTTAGGAAAGAGCGCGCGGCTGCCCATATCGAGAGCTAAAGCGCTGGTGGCGGCTAAGAAGTGTCTTCGATCCACATAGCCTCCTGTCCTTCGGAAAGGGCTTGGGACATGATCATTTTACATTCGGACGGATTGCCGGGAGAACCGAGAACCGGTCCTTGATGTGGGAGATCGCTTCTTTCGGCTTTGCAACAGCTCAGGCGGAGTCCTTCATTTGACGTAGAATTGCTGCGTGAAGAATGACCGAACGTTGCTACTTCTCTCAGCTTCTCTCCTGATCTTTGTTTTGTCCTTGTTCTTGCCGGTGATCTCAGTACATACGTACTGCGAGAACCGAATCGGGGCTGCCATCTTTGGAGTTGTAGCAACAAGGATTTTCCTGTTTTTGCTTCGCAACCGCGCCGAATCGACCGCAAGGAAGATCGCGTCCGGCCTGGGCCAAGCTCTCTCGATTCTCGCAATTGCTGTGAACGTGTCGTTTATCCTTTATGCAACGCATCTTTGTCGTCACATGTTTGACCAGTTGCACTGAGAGTTGTGGAAAGCAAGACTGGCTTGGGGAAAGTTGCCCTCAATCACGGAAACTAAAGGGGTTAGCACTATTTAAAAAGGGTAGAGGAATGCCCGATTATTTATACTGAATACTACATGCGCGAACTCTTACGATTTTTCTGGAACTCAACCCGCGGCCATCGCCTTGCCCCGTGGCGCAGCCCCTACCTGCGCTGGCGCATGGAAACTTATTCCGGCCTGAAGATGGACAAGATCGGATTTGTGGAGTTCTGGGGATTCATGGTGCGGGAAAGAAAACAGCTTCGCCGATTTTTGAAATGGACCGCCGAGATGGACAACTACGCGCGGCCAAAGCCGAAGAATCCCTGAGCAATTAGCAGATAGCAATTAGCAACTGGCCAAACCCTCTTTACCGCAAAGGTCGCGAAGGACGCAAAGAAAAAAGGAGAACTCTTCTTTGCGGCTGGCTCTTGGCGGCGTGGAGAGGAAATTTTTGCTGAAACCAGCAAAGCCAGTACCTTGGAAACGGAAGATTCATGGTAATGATCCCTCGCTGCGCTTCGGGATTTCAAAAAAACGATAGCGATCCCTCCCCTTCGACAAGCTCAGGGTCGGGATTGCAGAAAACCAAAAACTAAATATCGTACTTTTTCAGCAAGTGCCTAAAAGATCGGTAGGAAACCTTCAGCAACTCAGCAGCGCGGATCTGCACGCCGCCGGACTGCTGCAGGGCCGATTCAATCAGCGAACGTTCAATGCCGGCAACGTACTTTTCAAAATCAATTCCATCGCTGGGAACGTCAGGGCTGCTGTGGCCGTTGCTGGAAGCGGCAACGGCGCGGGCGCGCGGACGGTCAGCCTCAAGATCGACCCTGAGTTCATTGCCGGTTTCCATGGCTACGGCGCGCTCAATGGTGTTTTCCAACTGGCGAACGTTCCCAGGCCATTCAAAGGCCTTGAGCGCATCGAGCGATTCCTGCGAGATACGCAGAATGCTCTTTTGCGCAGCGGTGGAATATTTCTTGAGAAAGTGGTTGGCCAGCAGTTCAACGTCATCGCGGCGCTCACGCAACGCGGGCACCTGGATGGGAATTACGCTTACGCGATAATAAAGGTCCTCACGGAATGTACCATTGGCGATCATCTCCCGCAGATCACGATTGGTAGCGGCGATCACGCGCACATCCACCGGCGTTTCCTGCGTGCCGCCCACAGGGAGTATGGTGCGTTCCTGCAGCACGCGCAGAAGTTTGACCTGCATGGAAAGGCTCATCTCGCCGATTTCATCGAGGAAGATGGTCCCGCCGCTGGCCACTTCAAAAAGGCCGCGCTTATTCTGGCTGGCGCCGGTGAAAGCGCCTTTCACGTAGCCAAAGAGCTCGCTTTCCAACAGCGTTTCAGGAAACGCGCCGCAGTTGATGGAGACAAACGGATCTGAAGCACGAGTGGAGCAGGCATGCACGGCGCGCGCCACCAGTTCTTTGCCTGTACCGCTTTCACCATAGATCAGCACCGTGCTTGCGGTGGGCGCAACGGTGCGGATGGTGGTTTTCAGCTTTTCAATGACCGGACTGCTGCCGATAAAATTTTCCAGCGAGTTGCGGCTGGCGGCGTCGCGTTTGAAAGCAAAGTTTTCCCGCTGAAGCACCAGCGTTTCCAACGCGCGTCCCACGGCCAGTTTTAGCTCTTCCAGCAGGCCGGGGCCTTTATGGATGTAATCGAACGCTCCGCCTTTCACCGCTTGCACGGCTGCTTCATAATCTTCAACCGCGGTGATAAGAATGACGGAAGTTTCCGGCGATGACTGGCGCGCAAAGCGCAGCACTTCAATGCCATCGGTCTGCGGCATCTTGATATCGGTAATGAGAAGCTCATAATTGGCGGAGCTAAGTTTCTTTTTTGCCGCTTCGCCGCCGTTCACCGTCTCAACACGATGGCCGTCTTTGCGCAGCGAAATATCCAGCATTTCACAAATTGAGCGCTGGTCATCACAGACAAGAATGCTAGCCATGTGAGACCTCCTGGTTCATCGGGACATCGTCAGGCTCGACCGTGGCGGCCCTGGCATGAAGGATTTCCAAAATAAATTCCGCTCCACTGCCCAAAGTTGACTGGGCAAAAATTCTGGCCCCATGGGCCTGCACAATCTGGTAAACAATGGCCAATCCAAGGCCTGTACCGCCTTCAAACTGAGATTGGAAAGGCTCAAAAATTTTCTCAGTAAGATTGGGGGCAATGCCTGGGCCGGTATCGCGAATGCCGATGCGCAGAAAATCGCCCGCGGCGCGCACAGAAACCGTGATGGTCCCCTTGCCCTGCATGGCGCGCACAGCGTTTTCCAGCAGGTTCCACAGCACCTGCTTGATTCTGTCAGCATCCACGGCAGCATATGCGTTGGGCACGGCGTAGTCACGCACGATGGTGAGATCTTTTGTCTGCGACCGATTGCCAAGAAGCACCAGCGCATCTTCAATCAAGGGGATCAGATCCATGCGCGAGAACTTAAAACTTTTTTCGCGGGAATAAACCAGAAAATCAGAAATGATGGCGTTGAGCCGCGTGGATTCCCGAGTGATGATGTTGACGAGCGTCTTCTGTTCCTCATTGAACGGCGTGACTTCAGCCAGCACGTTGATGGAACCGGCAATCGATGCGAGAGGATTACGAATTTCATGGGCGATGCCGGCAGCCAACCGGCCCACGGCAGCAAGACGATCGCGCCGACGCACTTCACCTTCAAGCCGGCGAAGCTCCGTGCGATCTTCAAAGGTATAAACGTAGCCGATGGTTCCCTGCTCCGGGACGACCAGCGCGGTGACGTTTACATCGAAAGTCTTTTCCGTTCCCGACGGCGTGAGGCCGCGAACTTCACACTGCACGGAAAGCGAGTCTATGTTGGGAAGCCGGTCCAGAAACAGCTCAGAAATGTGCCGCCCATAAACAGACGATGCCGTTCGCTCCAGAACTTTTTGTCCTGGCGCATTCATCAGCGTGATGCGGCCTTCAAGATCGGTGGTGATAAGCGCGCTGCGAATGGAATGAATCACGTTCTCATGCAGCGCCTGAAGGCTGAGCAGTTCACCGCTCTTATCACGCAACTCGACGCCGGCCTGTCGCAACTTGGAGGCTAACGAACTAGAGAGGTGCGCGACCGCCAGATAGGCGCAGAAGTTGATGATGATGACGATCTGAAGGGACCGGAGATCGCCACGCGCGGAAAATTGGAATGAAGG
>JASLFF010000346.1 GCA_030150795.1 Terriglobales bacterium
TGAAGCTATTAGCGGAAGCGATCTTTCTCGTCGTGGCGACGACCTGATTGGCGTGGTAATGCCCGCGCCGCTGGAAAAAGACCGTTCGGTAAAACTGCAATTCAAATATTCCGGGCCGGTCATGTTCAATGCCGGTGGCGACGTAATTTATGTAGGCGCGCGCGGCACATGGTATCCCAACGTTGGTCCCACATTCAGCAACTTCGATCTCACATTCGAATGCCCGAGTGACTGGTCAGTAGTTGGAACGGGCAAAGAGGTTTCCAGCACTGTGAACGGCGGCAAGCGGACCACGCGCTTTGTTACCAGCAAGCCTATCGGTCGTGCCGGATTCAACCTGGGAAAGTTCGTTGCCGCCACTGCCACGTCCGGCGGAGTGGAAGTCCATGCGTACGGCGCCAAAACCGTGGAACAATCGCTGGCCGGCGCTGAAGCACGCTTCGGTAAAAAGCCCGATCCCACGCGGGAAACGCAACAGATTGCCGACCAGGCCGCGAACACGATCCAGTTTCTATCGTCTGAGCTTGATCCTTTTCCATATCTCAACCTGGAAATCACGCAGCTTCCCGGGATGTTGAGCCAGTCGTGGCCGGGGCTGATCTATCTTTCCAGTACGGCCTTCCTTACGCCCGACGAGCGCCGCGCCCTGGGTGTACGCGATCCTTACGTGGAACTGCTGCTGAGCCGCCTGATGCTGACCCATGAAACCGCGCATCAATGGTGGGGCGACGCCGTGGATTGGGTGAGCTATCACGACGAATGGATTGTGGAGGCGCTGGCCAATTACAGCGCGCTGGTGATGCTGGATAAGCAACATCCCGGCGACATGCGAACGGCGCTCACCTATTACCGCGGTGAGCTGCTGCGTGAAACGCGGAACGGAATCATCGCGGAAGCCGGGCCGGTCACGCTGGGACATCGGCTCACGTCGTCGAAGTTTCCGGATGCCTATGAGCGCGTGCTTTATGGACGCGGCACGTGGCTCATCCACATGCTGCGCACCATGCTGCGTGAAGCCAACGGCGGTGAGAGCGACGCGATGTTTTTCTCGGCCCTGAAAGACATGCTGGCCGCCGCGCCCAACCACAAAATTTCTACGCTCGACCTTCAGCGCGCCTTTGAGCAGGTAATGCCGCCCCAATTGCGCTATGAAGGCAGAAAATCGCTCGACTGGTTTTTTGATAGCTGGGTCAACGGCGACTCCATCCCGCAATTTTCGCTCGATGGCGTGCACATGACGCCCAGCGCGCGCAAGCTCAAGGTGACCGGAACAATTCTTGAAGACCACGCCGCCAAGGACATGGTGACGGCTGTCCCGCTCTACGCCGTAGACGCCGCCGGCAAATCGCGCTTTCTGGCATTCGTCTTTGCCGACGACGCCAAGACAGACTTTACAGTGACCGCCCCTGCCGATACGAAGCAGATTCTGCTCGACCCGCAAGAAACGCTGTTGAGAAGATGAAAGCATATTCTCCCCGCCACCTGTTCTTTCGACCTTTACCAAACTCGTGTGGCACAGCCGCCGGGGTCCCCAGAGCACGCCGGTTTTGCGGGCGATGGGGTGGAGGTGCCCTCGGCTGTGGGTTTTGCTCCTGATTTTTTCCGATCAGCGTTATCCGCGTTATCAGCGGTAAGGTTCTGGTCTTTCATCAGAACTTCATCTGCGCCATCACCTTGCTCAGTTCCAGCACTTGCAAATTCGGCGGACAGTCTTTCCAGTTGTGCCGCCAGCATACGATCAAGTCGCATTTCTCGGGATCGTGGCAATGATCTCTAAAGTTACGGCTTTCGTATTCAAATTCAATCCTGAAGTGCTGCCATCGTCCGGGCTCCACTTCCATCTTGGCTTCGCAGTCCGGAAACGCTGACTGCACTGATTCAATAACAAACCCCAGCTGCCGGGAGAGCATGCAAAATAGCGCCATCACTCCCATTTCGTTCACCGGCTCATACGCCAGCCCACAGGGTCGTGTCGGCGGGCCAAGCATTGGCCGGTCCGGCAGCGGGCGCCGGGTAAAGCACGCGGCGCTAACCAGAGGAAAAGCTGAAGGCGCCAGTTCAGCCACAAAAACCGCCAGCATTGTCTCCGTCACACATTTCTTGCCCCTCAGTGGCGGAGGAAGAAGCGACGGCGGAATCTGCGTTCCACCTGCGGCAGTCGCTTCAAATTGCTGCGTATCCAGGCCCGCACTTGGTTGGCATATCATTCCGGCTGCCATTGGTTGGTTTGCGCTGGGCAAGCCTTCTTGCCATGCCGTTTCCTGGCTTCGTGCCTCGTACGCTGCTTTTGCCGCTTTGTACCACCGCATCATCGCGGATTCGCCTTGCTGCGGTATCGGCCCCTTCCGGATCTTTTCCACCACGTCCGTCCAGTCGCCCGCCAGTGCACCGCTGGCAACAAACCGGGTGAATTCCACGGAAATTCTTATCCAGCTTTCAAATCGGTCTGCAAGGCAATCAGGCGAGTATCTTCCAATCTCGTTATATTGTCTCCTTGTTGGCACGGTACCCACCTTGCGAACCACCCTGCCCCAGTCCTCCAGCAGCGCGGCCGTTTCTATTTTCATGCCTTGTTGGCTTAGTTCCAGTCCAGCGGCCCGCACCGCATTGCCATACGTGCCAA
This sequence comes from Terriglobales bacterium, assembly GCA_030150795.1. The sequence continues at coordinate 2,624 of JASLFF010000346.1, forward strand.
ACCGCCCGGTTACCTGCCATAGGCTAATGCCGCTCAACGGCGTGAACTCACGGCTTGTGGGCACGCGGCCCAGCCGGCCCGTTGCCTCCTGGATCGCCGCAATGATCTCTTCTTTGGTCCTGCCTGCTTTCTTGCTGGTTGGCTTGGGCGCTTGCATCATCATCCTCGCAGGAAAGAAAACACACTTTTCCCCGGTTTCGAATCCCCATGTCTAAAAAGACAGCCCTAAAAAGACGGCCCTGAAAAAACAGCAACAAAAAGGTCTTAAGAAAACAAAGACTCAACTAATTACCCAGGACTTTGCAGAAAAACAAACGACTTAAAGAACAGCAGGGTTGCAGGTGGCCCAAAACTGGCCCGCCAGTGCGGCGGACTGGTCATTTTATAGCACGAATAAACCACGAATGCAAGCACTTTTTGCAGTTTCGCGTTTACGAAGTAAAAAAATATTTGGTTTCAACTCTTGGCGATTTTGATAGTCCTGGAAATTCTGGTAACCCCTCTCAACGTCTGATAATAAGCGCCCTAAACGCATTTGGAAATTATCATGGCACACACAGCGCAAATCCCTTTTCGGTCCGCAAAACAAAACGTTCCTACCTAGTCATGGTGGGTTTGTCTTGACATTTTGTGACCATCAAAATTGCTTGATTCCGGCTCGGCTGAATGCCAGCTGAAGCTCTGGGCCGATGACGGTCTGAGCGCCGTTAGGCGCGTCTGAGAATAGCCCGGTACGCTCAAGTGCCGGGTTATGTGGCCCAAACGCCAGAGTCCCGTTAGGGACGGCTGAGAATCAATCCATAAACACAGCATGCCGTCTCAAAAACATCTCCCACTCTTCGCTCACGCTGGTTTTCCGGTGATGCCGTGGCTGGTTCTCAATATAGCGAATTGTTGCGGGCACCTGTGACGCCCCAATGCTGAACGCTCCGTACCCTTCCTGCCACTCGAAACGCCGGCTCCCGGTCTGCTCGTGTATCCACTTGGACGAACCGGCCTTCACCAGCTGAATTGCTTTGGCAATCGCAATCGTGGGCGGAAGGGACAACAGAATGTGAGAGTGGTCGGCAATGCCGCCGACGGCGAGCGCCTTCATGTTGTTGGTTCGCGCGATCCCGCCCATGTAAGCCCAGAGTCGCGGCTGGAGTTCTTCAGGAATGCTGGCTATCCGATTTCTGGTGGCAAAAACACAATGAAAGAGCAGGCAAGTTTTGTGTGGTAGGACATAGGCTGGCGATTTTAATGCTCAGCCGTCCCTGGCGGGACTCTTTTCTTCTCTCAACACTCACCCGGCACTTGAGCGCCAAGGCGCTCCGCATGCCGGGCTATTCTCAGTCGCGCCTGCCGGCGCTCAAAATTGGATCGCGGTCCAAGGCTGATCTTCCACGCATCTACCTGCCGATGGTCAAGTATCTCGTTATCAGAATGACGATTCTGCGCGCTTTTTTTGTGCCGATACTCATGAGAGATCC
>JASLFF010000365.1 GCA_030150795.1 Terriglobales bacterium
GGAAGCTAAAGTCGAGGTGGACCGCGCTGAGGCAACTGAAGTGGTAAAGGCGCGCTTGCGAAAGCGGTAAAGAGGGCAGCGGCAAGGATTGTGGAAGAGGCGGTAGCGGAGTAACTCAAGTGGATATTAGGGTTCCTGCATCTAAATAATAAAAAGGATGAGGTTTTTATGGGCCTTAAGGCTTGCCGAAAGTGGCTATTACTAGGCCTTCTCTCCATTTTGTTGGTCCCTTGCACGGTTGCACAAAAGGGAAATGAGAGTGCAATCAAAGAATTTCAGAACCGGATAGACAACTATCTTTCAGCCAGGAAAAAGCAGGACATAGCAGAGAAGCCAACGGACTCTCCAGGCAAATTGGCGCAGGAGAAGCAACAAACAGCAGAAAAGACAAAGGAGTCGCGTCCGGAGGCACAGCAGGGAGACATTTTCACACCCGCAGTGACTGCTTATTTCAAAAAACAGATTGAAAACACATTGCGTGGACCAGAGGGCGACAAAGTGCGCGCCAGCCTTCGCCATGCCGAGCCGTTGCCGAACGTGCAGCTAAAAGTGAATGCAAAGTATCCCAGGAACCTGCCGCTGCAATCCACGCCACCAACGCTGCTGATGAACCTTCCGCCGCTCCCTAAAGAACTTCAATACAGGATTGTGGGTTCGGCGCTAGTGCTTTATGACATGGCATCCGGCCTCGTTGTGGACTTTATTCCCGGAGCAGTACCGGCGGCATGAAACAAAACAGACCTAAGGTATATCGAAACGCGGCTTTTCTGGCAGCAGTGTGCGTGTTTGCTTTAGCAGGATACCTTCATCTGGCCCAGGCTGATCCGCGAGCACTTGCCCCTCAGTCGCCCGCAAGCAAGCTCGACATCAGAATCCCGCTGCAAGACAAGTCAGTACGATTTGCCGTGATAGGGGACAGCGGGACGGGCGATCGCGGGCAATATGAAGTCGCGCAGCGGATGGAAGCTTACCGGCAGGCCACGAAATTCGATTTCGTGATCATGCTGGGCGATAACATTTACGGTAGCCACTCACCCAGGGATTTTGTAAAAAAGTTTGAGCAGCCTTACAAGCCTCTTCTGGACGCCGGGGTGAAGTTCTACGCGTCATTGGGAAACCATGACGATCCCGACGATGAACGGCTTTATAAACCTTTCAACATGGGCGGCGAGCGTTACTATGCATTTCGCAAAGGCGAGGCAGCCTTCTTTGCGCTGGACAGCAATTACATGGATCCCAAACAGCTCAGCTGGCTTGAGCAGAACCTGAAGGATTCGCAAGGCACATGGAAAATCTGCTTCTTCCACCATCCTTTATATAACGATGGGCGGCATCACGGCGCGGATGCGGACCTCCGTGCACAGGTCCTTCCTCTCTTCCATCGCTATGGCGTGAATGCGGTTTTCTCAGGCCATGAGCATGTGTATCAAAGAATCAAGCCGGAAAATAATATTTACTTCTTTGTGCTGGGCAATTCCGGCAAGCTGATGACGCATGATTTTGGCGAGCCCAGAGAGCGAGTGAAAGGTTTTGATACTGACCAGAGTTTTATGCTGGTGGAGATCGCAGGCGACAATCTGTATTTCCAGACGATCACTCGCAACGGGGAAACGATTGATTCCGGCGAACTGCCACGGCTTCACCCGTAGAACATTTCCGTGATTTTTCCAGAAAGCCAGTGGCCATTATTTAAATGGCCATTGGTCTTTTATTTTGGGGTGACAGGAGCTTGTGCGGGATTTCCAGTGGATGCGCCTGGCATCGGTGTCCCTGACGGCGACTGAGGATTGCGCAGGATCGGCCCACTTGTTCTCCCCGTGGGGCCAAAGAACTGCTCATTGAGCTCAGGATGTATGCTGCCGGTTACGGCTTTGATGGCGGCTTCCATATTCTTCTGGTGAAGATCGCGGGTAATCTCGGCTTTGACGGCTTCCACGGGTATGGTGTCGCGGCTGCGAAGTTTATAGATGTTAAAGCCGGACATCTCGGTCTCAAGCTTGGTTACTTCACCGGGCTTCAAGGCGAGTATGTCATTCTCGATAGCAGCGGGAAAAGAGCCTCTACGCTTGATGCCGAGATCGGCCCTGGGAGGAGTAGGGAGAGCGAGAGTTTTATAGACTTCATCCTGCAGCTTTTGTGTTTCTTCACCGCGAGCGGCACGCTCGCGAATGTCACTGGCCAGCTGCTGGATCTTTTTGTCATTTTCCGCACGCGCAGCCGGCGTGCGGCTGGGATTTATAGAGGGCACGATGATGCGCTCTACCTTGAAGGAATCGTACTTGGAAATGTTTTCGTTGTAGTAGGCCTGAATTTCCTGCTGTGACGGGTTGCTGTACTTTTCATCGAGGGAATGGCGGTATGAATCGGCGAGCGCACGCAGGCGGGCAATCTTCATCAACTCCTGGAAGCGCGGATCATTTTCCGCGCCGGCTTTTTCGCCTTCATTGGCCAGGGCCAGCAGTTGCGAATAACTCTCAGCGAAATTCCGCATTGCCGCCGGGTTTGTTATCTGCGAAGCAACGCTCATTCCAGAGAGCATGGCGTAGAACTGCTCCTTGGTGATGACGGTCTGGCAGGAACCATCTTTAGAGCCAGTTTTTACAGCAGCGGCATCCTTTGGGCATACTCCGTGGATCGTTACCACCGCAGCGTTGGAGGCCACGTTATCTGGATTAAAGGATTGTGGCGGCAAAGGAGGGGCGGGCTGCTGGACGATGGGAGGACGAGAAAGAGGTTGCCCCGCGGGAGCAGCTGATGTCTGGGCGAACGCACAGGTTCCGGCTAGAAGTGAAACTATAAAAACTCGGATCATGGATAGCGAGACCTTCCTCATCAATAATGGCAAGAAAATTTGGGGGAGATGCGATATCGTACCATAGGTTCTTTGGAGCGGGTGCTTTCTTCATTGCGCGCAGAATTTATAAGGCGATCACCTGATGCTGATTTGCCGCTACGCCTGCAAGAATGGGACAGGTGTGGCGAAAGACGCGGATTTCCGCTGAACCGAAATTAGAGAAAAGGTGATACAAACAATCGGGTGAGACCCTGGAGGCCAATCATTCACGCCATGAATCATTTATTTTTACGAGCAGTTTTTCCAGCACTATTACTTTGCCAGATGGCAGCCGCGCAGCAGAATGTGCGCACCATATTTCTGGTTCGTCACGCAGAGAAGGCTTCAACCGCCGCGGACGCTCCGCTGAGTCCTGAAGGTGAGAAGCGGGCAGAGTGCCTGGCAGGGATGTTGAAAGACGCAGGCATAAAGCAGATCTATGTAACAGATGTTACACGCACACAACAGACAGCAGCCCCGCTGGCCAAAGCGCTTAAACTTAAACCCACAATTCTTCCCGCCAAAGACCCCAACGCATTGATCAAAAACCTGGTTTATACAGGCGGCGGAAACATTCTTGTGGTGGGGCACAGTGACACGATACCGTTTGTGGTGGGCCGCATTCAAGGCGCAAGCGTGCAGCCCATTCCCGAAAATGAATACGACCGCATGTATGTTTTGACCGTTGCGGAAGCTGCGGGCATGCCGGCGGCCACGCTGCACTACTGTAGCGCAAGCGCTCCTGCCAAAGCCGCGCCAACACCCGCCCGTCCGGCCAAGAAGGGCCCGACGAAAAAGATGTACTGATTTCTTACAGCGGAAGCAAAGGGCGGGTCTAAAGCAGACCCGCCCTTTGTGATTCTGGAATCTCACCGATGTATTTTTGATTCTGACCGACGTAGCCGGGACCCGGTCATCTGTGATCTTTCATCTTTGCAAAATCCGGACTGCCGAGGCCGTGATTGCGCTTGGCAGTCTGGGATTTGGTTAATGGACCCTGATCGTTATGGTTGACGTTGGATTTGATGTGTCGATCCCATCAAAGCTAACGGTGCCTGTCGGCAGCAACTGCAAGTTCGTCTGATTGGGCGCGACGATATTTACCGAGACCTTCATGACAGTAACCGGGTTCGCCGCTTTAAGACCGCCCAAGCTGGCAATGCTGCAGATCACCAGATTGGTATTGATTAATCCCGGAACCGGGGGATTGCATGTGACAGGATTTCCGCTGCCATTTGTAGAGGAAGTGACGCCGGTGATTGCCAGCACGCTGTCAATGTTCATGGTGAGTAGCAGGTTATTGGCCTGAACGCCGGTTGTGTTCTGGACCGTCCAAGTCAAAGTCCCTGCTTTTCCGGGATTCAGGCTAGTGGGCACGCCATTACCGGAAATCGGTACGGAAATTTGCGCCGCGTTGGCCGGTGGAGGCGTTCCGGGAGGCGAAGTGGTGCGGTGTTCCTCCTTGAAAGTAGTGGATGAGCCCGCCACATCATTTGCAGTGACGCGCGAGGTCAACGTTATTTGGGCTTGCTGCATCTGCACCGCCATATCAATGACAACAACCTGACCGGGCGACATATTGCCCAGCGAGCAGGCAACGTTCGTTATGCCGGCACCGCTTGCCGTACATGTCCCTTGCGGCGGCTGAGCCACGATGATGAAAGCTCCATCCGTGGTGCTTAGAACGTTGTTCACGATCACATTTGTGACCGGGAAGAGCGAGGTGTTTGTGACGGTGACTTCATAGGACACGATGGCCGGAACGGGATTCTGCGAAGGCGGTCCCGAAACCAGGATTTTCATTATCGGCACATTCGCGGCCGAAGGTGTGATGGGAGCTGAAGGGGCTGACTCCGCGCCATTTCCGATTGAGCTTGTGGCATGCACGGTGAAACTGTACGCCGTGCCATTGGTGAGGCCGGAGACGATTGTATTAACGCTGCTGCTAACCGGGGCGGCAATGGTTGAACTGATTCCGCTGGGAATCCCGTTTACCAAAGCTGTGACCGTATAACTGGTTACAATCGCGCCATTGCTGTTAACAGGGGCCGTCCAGGAGACAAAGGCCTGCGTGTCTCCTGCAATTGCAGTGACACCGGTTGGCGCTCCGGGAATTACAGCTCCCAGGGGCACAACATTGCTGTTGGCTGAGAGCGCGCTGGAACCCTGCGCATTGCTGGCGGACACCTGGAACTGATACGCCACGTTTTGCGCAACATTGAGGTTGGTGGATGTAGGCGGGAAGAGACCGCCCGCAAGCGGCGCGACCAGCACATCAGGCAGCAGAAGACCATTGGACGCAAAGCTGTTATGCACCGTGTAGCTGGTGAGCGGCTGCGCAACTTGCGCGGGGCTCCAGCTTACAGTGGCCGTGGGTAATGAGCCGCCGCCGGTCGCAATCACGTCGAGAGGAGTTCCCGGCGGTCCAGGCGCTGCGGAGGTTTGCGTAGTCTGGAACCATCGACCTGCGCCGGCTGTGCCAAGCGCGCTGGGATCGTCGCCGGCATACACAATCAAATTAGCGGGATCGGTGCCGTCAATTCCTACAGCGGTGACGTTGGACAGCGGATTCGCGGACGAGTTGGTGTAAGTCAGCGTGAGAGTCTGACCTGCCGAACCACCGGTAACGTTTCCTACCCATGCCACATCTGTGGGCAAGCCAACATAAAGATTGTTGCCGTTCATGGCGGGGTAGAACTGATCGCCGGCGAGAGAGGTCGCGCCGATAATCCCTGACAGAGTGAGCTTGATTGTGCCGTTCGTAGAAGTGCAAGCTGGGTTTGTTCCAATCATGCATACGGTATCAGCATTCGGAATTACGAATACAGATTCAGGGCTGGCGCCCCAGAGGTCGTGCCCCATCCATGCAAGGCCCGCGCCCACGCGATTATTAGGGATTGTGGCGGCGATCTGCATGAGCTGGCTACAGGTTCCAAAATTAGTAGAGTTAGCGGCTCCCGGATTATTGAACTTGAGGATCAGCGGGGCCTTGCCGAAGCTAACCCAGAGATTGCCTTGAGGATCGAGAGCGGCAGAGTTGGGGAAGAGCTGCGTTCCCGGGAAACTGCAACCCGTCTGACCTGCGGGAAATGTACTGGTGGAGGGGCTGCCACCAAGGCTGAAGAGCGAGGTCCGATCCAGCGATCCATTGCCGTTGTCTCCGGAGGGAAGATAGCTGATTCTGAAAACGCCCTGAGAGACGCGCTGGTTATCGACAAAGTAAAGCAGATTATTCACCGGATCAAGAGCCATCGCTCCGCCCAAAATCGCAAAACCCGTAAGGCAAGCGCCGGGGTTGATGGCATACGGCCCCGGAGAATCCAGATCGGGATCCATGCGGCAGAGGCCAGCGGTAGCGTCAGCCACCCAGAGATGGCGGACCGGTTGATTGGTGATTGGACTTAGAGCTGTGCCATAGAGGACTTGAGCGCCCGTAGGAGCGGTGATGGAACTCGGTGCAGGCGTGCCGGCAAATTGAATGGTGCTGGTAGTTGGGGTGATGGTGGATTGAGCGTTTGCCGAAAAGGATTCGAAACCAAATAGAAGCGCCATGCAGAACAAAATTAGCGTGAATTTCACGCCTGCAAAGTTTTTGTTCCGCGCAAAAACTGCAATGCCGATTGATGATTTCACTTTCGTGCCTTCCTGTCCCGCAAACCTTGGCCTGGGGATCATTTATTTAAGAAATAAAGAAGGCGTCA
>JASLFF010000388.1 GCA_030150795.1 Terriglobales bacterium
CATTTGATCGCGCTGGTGAGCGTAGATGCCGAGATGGACCACTTTGAAGCAGTAGCAGAAGGCTATGAAGAGGGTCTCGCGACATTTGTAGCCGGCGCCGCGCGCGATGGCATGGCCAACCTGGCCAAGGTAGCTGCGGGCTTTGCGGCACAGCCTGCATCGGTTACGGCGATTGTGGGCGGCAGGTTGATTGACGGTACGGGCAAACCGGTGGTCGAAAATTCTGTTGTGATTTTGAAAGACGGGAAGATTGCGGCGGCTGGGCCAGCGGTGAGCATAACTGTTCCAGAAGGCGCGCAAATTGTGGACGCGCACGGAAAAAGCGTCCTGCCGGGATTGTGGGAGATGCACGCGCATTTTGAGCAGGTGGAGTGGGGGCCAATCTACCTTGCCACGGGTGTCACCACGGCGCGCGATGTAGGCAACGAACGTGAATTTATTGTCGCCGCGCGTGATGCCATAGCCGCCGGCAAAGGGATTGGGCCCAGGCTGGTGATGGCAGGCGTGGTGGACGGCAGCGGGCCGTTTTCATTGGGCGTGATTCGCGTTGACACACCCGAGCAGGCGCGAGACGAGGTGCAGAAATACAAAGCTGCCGGCTTCCAGCAAATTAAAATCTATAGCTCAGTAAAGCCTGAGATTTTGAAAATTGTCGCGGCGGAAGCGCATCGGCTGGGTATGACCGTGACCGGGCACATCCCATTCGGCATGAACGCGATTCAGGGAATCGAAGATGGAATGGACCAGATCAACCATGTGGAATATCTGACGCCTCTTATGGTGGACCCGAAATCGCACACCATTGATCCAGATGCACCGAACGTGAAGAAGGTGATTACGCTGCTGCTGGAACACCATATTGTTGTTGATGACACGCTGGCTTTGATGGAAATAATTCTGCATCCGCTGGACCATCCGATTTCCGGCTTCGAGCCGGGCATTTTGAAAGTTGCGCCTGAGCTCAAAGAAGGGCTGGAGACAATAGGTACGCCGCCGGCGAAGGCGGAGCAATCCGCGGCTACGTTCCGCGCGATGGAGGCGACGGTGCGTCTGCTGCATCGGGCAGGTGTGCCGATCGTCGCCGGGACAGACCAGGCGGTGCCGGGCTTCAGCCTTGACCGCGAGATTGAACTCTACGTGCAAGCGGGATTCACTCCTATGGAAGCCATACAGGCCGCAACCCTTGTCCCAGCACGCGCAATGGGAATGGAGAAAGACTCAGGGACAATTGAAGTTGGAAAGCGAGCCGACGTGATTCTGGTGGATGGTAATCCGCTGGCAAACATCAGCGACATTCGCAAAGTAAGCGCGGTATTTGCGGCAGGAAAAATGTATCAACCGGCGGCGTTGTGGAGTGCTGTGGGGTTCAAGCCGTAACGGGAGTAATGAAATGCTACCTTGCGGTTGTTCTCAAAAGGGATACAATTGTTCTCGTAATGAGTACAATACCTCCTGCGTTATCTGATGTACTGTTCGGGCAAATCCGCGGCGGAGTTCTGGCACTGCTGTATGGGTGGGCCGATAAGGCGTTTTACGTGCGGCAGATCGCGCGACATATTGATGCGAGCGTCGGCGCTGTTCGACGGGAATTAGAAAAACTTGCCGCAGTGGATTTAATTGTCAGGACGTCAGTCGGGAACCTGGTCTTTTACCAAGTTAATCAAGGTCATCCCGTATTTTCTGAGATGCGGGCTTTGGTTAACAAGACGGTTGGCATATTCAATGCTCTGCGTTCCGCATTAGAGCCTTTGAGCGACCGAGTTAGTGTCGCTTTTGTGTATGGTTCAATAGCCCGCCAGGAAGAAAGAGCCGGCAGCGACATCGATCTCATGATCATCGGCAATGTTGAACTTGACGACGTTCTTGTCCGCCTGTCGGGAGCTGAAACCGCCGTGGGCCGAGCCGTGAACCCGACGGTATATTCAATTCGCGAGTTCAAGAGGAGATTGGAAGGTGGAAATCATTTCCTGAATGCTGTAATCGACGGCAAAAAAGTATTTTTGATTGGGACCGAAGATGAGCTTAGAAAAATGGCTGGAGTACGGATGGTTGAAGCGGGAGCCCAGCAGCGCAAACGAAATCAAAGCATTGCAAGGCATCGTGCAGCGAAGTCTCGATGATTCAAGAGTGGTCGGAATCTTTGCTGATCTGCGATTCATTGCTGCCTTCACCGCTGCGCTGACTGCGGCTACAATCGCTCTCCGCGCGTCCGGCTATCGTACCGTCACGCAAACCGGCCACCATGCCAAGATCATTGAATCTTTGGAACTCACCATCCATGCAGACTCCAAGCTGGTACAGAAGCTGAAGGTCCTAAGCAACAAGCGCAACAAATCTATTTACGACGCGGCGGGAGCTGTGTCGGACCAGGATCGGAAGGAGATAGTAAAGGTTGCAACTGAGCTGCATAGGCAGGTAACACTTTGGCTCAGCAAGTCACATCCCGAATTGCTGAAGGGCTAGTCGCCCATCACAGATTCTTCTTCGCGGGCAGCTTCAATCTGGATGAGTTCCGGCCGGGGAGATGGATGGAAAGTGGTGTGCGATTCAAGGCCTTGCGGAGCGCGCCAGAAGTCGACGATTGAAGTCTGGTGGACGCAAGAAATGGTGCAGTTGGGCGCGCAGGATTTTTCGGTAAGAAATTCACGGCGGATATCGCCAACGGTATATTCAGCCAGCGGCGTGCCAGGATAGCCGCGCTGCTGAGAGCAGTAATGCACCAGCCCATTTTCGCAAACGTAAAGGTAGCGTGAGCCTGCGCGACAGCGCCAGCTATTAGGCCGGCCCAAAGCAATGTTGTTCTGGAACTGATTAAAGCGGGCATAACTGTGCTTGCCCAGCTTTTTCATCTCGGCAAAAACGGTTTGTGCCTCATGGTCGAGAGGCCGAAGCTGCCCGCTGCCGTCATGGATGATTCCCACTGTTGAGGTAAAGCCCAGTTCCACGGCGCGCTTGCCGATGGTGACGGCATCCCACTGCTCTTTTACGCCAGCGCCGATCACGGAGTTGATGTTTACATGAAACTCGGCATGTTCACGTAGCCATTGCAGCTTTTTGTCCAGAACTTTAAGGGATTTCTTGGAAACATCGTCAGGTTTGACGTTATCGATGGAGATCTGGAGATGATCGAGCCCGGCACGGTTTAACTGTTGAATACGCTGCGGCGTGAGCAGATAGCCGTTGGTGATCAGTCCGGCAATGATCCCGTGGGATCGGATGCGGCGAATAATGTCATCAAGCTGTGGATGCAGCAAGGTCTCGCCGCCGCTGATGGTAATGAGCGTTGTGCCCAGCGCGGCCAGCTTGTCCACGCGGCGGTACATCTCTTCCAGCGGCACGGGATCAGAAAAATCGTCGTATTCATTGCAATAGGCACAGGAGAGATTGCAGCGCCGCATGGGAATGATGTGGACTTGAACTGGGTGGTCGGTCGAAAGCAGACCCTTCGTGATCATTTTGAGTTCGCGAAAAGTGCGGTGCGCGGCCTTGAGCCGGCGCCTGATCCTGAGTTTGAAGTCTGCCATGTATAAACTAGTTATTAGATCATAAACCGGCACGGAGCCGAGCAGGAACCTGCCGACCGGGGCAAATTACCGGCTAAAGGGTTGAATTTGAAGGTTGTACCGCCTTTCATCCACGCAATGCGGCAATGGCCGCTCCGCCGAGTTTGACAATGAAATACCAGACAGCGACGGTTGCAATGCCCGAGCCTATCGAAATCTTCTTTTTTGCATTGAGGGCAAAACCCATCCCGATCAATACGACAATCCACAGAGAAAATACGTCAACCGAAGTGAGCATTGCGTATAGAAATTTCGAAGTCGTAGCCGGGTCCATAAAATGGGCAGGATTGGTCCCTATAGGATTGTCCATCCTGAAACCCTCAGGGTCCCCAAACATCAGTGCGAAAATGGAGAGGATTGCCGCGAGAATTCCCGGCAACCATCCATACATCACAATTGCCATTGACTGACTGAAGGATACCTGAGCATCCATCATGAAATTGAAGGTACCCATCAGAACAGCCGCGGTGACCAATACATAGATCAAAATGAAGATGGGCGCAGCATATTCGCCGACCTTGAGGCCAATTGCAGTTCTAGCATAAGCCTGCTCTTGCTGAGCTGGATCCAGCTGCTGAATGGCTTTGTTACTGGCCAGCATAATGCGTGCAACCTGATCAAAGCCTACCTTTTTGTCAATCATGACAAAGAAAGCGATAGAGAAAATTGATATCAAGAGCAGCGGCACCCACCAACTGGCGTTTCGCCTGATGTCGGTAAACGTCTTGCTGGGCGCGATAAACGTATTCACCAGGCGTTGCGGCTCAGAAAGGCCCGGGCCAGCCGGTTCGGGAGCGGCGGGTGAAGATGCGACTGGATACATGGGCGGCGGTGGCGGCGTTGGACCAGTTGGAGAGCTCATAAACCATCCTACGTTTCAATTTGTCGAAAGTTACTGTGTGTTTCGCCCAGACAATCAATGTTGCCCTGCGAAATGTTCCCATCCACGTTGAGGCAGCGGCCTGACTTTGCCATTGTCACCCATAATCTGTATCGCTGAGGAGTAATCTCTGCGGTTCCTTATCTCACCGATCTCAGTGACCGTAACGCCGGCAATCTGGGAAGGAACTTTAGCTCGCTTGGGTGCTGTGAAAAGGAGTTCGTAATCTTCACCGCCGTGAAGAGCCAGATCAAGATCTGCGTTTTTGGCAATGGGAACATTATTGGACAACAGAATAGCTGCCACTCCACTTTCGCTGCAAATATGGGCTAAATCGACAGAAAGACCATCGCTAATGTCGATCATGGCAGTTGCAAGGCGATTTTTTCTGAGAAAACTTCCCACTTCAAGCCTGGGGGTTGGATGGAAATGAGGGTTGGATTTCATCGGTTTTACTGCCGTTCCAGCACTGAGCTGCTTGAGGGTTGCCGCTGAACTTCCTAAAGCCCCTGTGACGTAAATGCTATCCCCCGGCTTAGCCCCGGAACGTAGAACGGCCGTGCCGGCTGGAACCTGGCCAGTAACGATGATGTCTGCCGTGATCTGCGAGGCAGACGACACATCACCGCCTGCGAGCTGCACTTTATGGCGGCGCGCCAATGCGAGCAGACCGCGCAGAAACCCGTTAACCCAGGTTTCTGGCAGATCGGCGGGAAGGCCCAAAGACAGGAAACATGCCAGTGGTTCGCCACCCATGGCTGCAACGTCGCTCAGGCCTCGAGCAAGGCAACGATGTCCCACAGCTGCGGGAGGGTGCCATGCACGCCTGAAATGGACGTTTTCAATGCAGAGATCCGTAGTGACCAGAAGCTCAAATCCAGGTTTGGGGCGAAGGACAGCGCAATCGTCGCCGATCCCTGCCTTGACCGCACTGTTGGCAGATGACGCTGCCATCTTACGAATTTGCTGAATGAGGCTTCTTTCTTTCATTGATGCTGTTTCATAACTATGTGAAAATTATGGTCATTGAACCGTTCCAACTCCAAGTGCCCTACGACCGGCAAAGTAGAAATCGGCCAATACCAAAGAAACGGAAGGACATGTCCGTTCACCGCTCAAACTCAACCATTCGCTGCCGACCTTCGT
>JASLFF010000444.1 GCA_030150795.1 Terriglobales bacterium
TGCGAAGGAAGAAAGGCTGGAAACTTCCAACCCCAACTATGCGGCGTATATTCGCGAGGCGTTTGGGAACGGATATCGCCTAACAGACCGCAACTGGCGCAAGCTGCATGGTGGAAAGTTTTACAACCCGGCCTATCACGCCGAGGAAATCGATCCGGCCAAGGTCATGATGTTTCACGCCAAGGACGATCCGAATGTGCCGTACAAATCCGTAAGCAATTTTGCCAAGCGCACGGGAGTGAAGCTCAATACAATGCAGCGGGGCGGACACGTGAGTACGGATTTCGTGATAAGGAAATTTTGGGTGAGGATTGAGAAGTTCTTTGATGAAAGCTAGGCTTAGGACAGATGCCCAGTATTGCAATTTGTGACCCGCTCATCAGTGACTCTCATTTCATGCTAGTGTTCAAGGTCAACTGCAGAAGATAAAACACGTTCTTTTTTTGTAGTGGGCCTGCGAAGCCCAAGCCAATCAAAATTGCGCTCTTTAACGATTGCCCGCATTTGCTCTATATGCTCCCGGAATTCCTGCTCAGTCATCTTGTTATGTCGACCGTCATAGGCATCTAGTTGTCCCGGGGCATGGTTGTAAAACGATGTTTTCGAGAAAATTACGAAGGTTCCGCGTAACCAGCGAACTACTGGACGAGCAGTTTCCGGAAGCTCCTTCCCCTCAAACTCTCCATAGTTCCAGCAATCAAAAGGCGCATACTTACTTGATGAGATTTCAGTCCCTTCTTCATCATAGCTTTCAAACAGTTCGTGATCATTTTGCGCGATATCTGTTCCTTCTTCATCACCTTCGTCACCTTCATCGCCTTCTTCAGATTCGACCGATGCATTGAATTCTGGGCACGGATCCAGAGGAGCAGCTTCAAGCCTGAAATAATTCCATTCTGGATCATTGTCAAAGCCTTCAAATGTGAGCTTTAACGGCTTCACGATATTGGGTCGTGGGGTTAACATCTCAATGCATCCAGGTTCGTGATCACTCAATCGCACTGACTTCAAGTCATTTCCTCCACCACCTGGAAAAAACAGATGATTCAAACTCTCACTTTTCCCAAGCCGACTTAACACTGCAACGATTTGCTCAGGATTAGTCCAAGTGGCTTGTCGGGGTATTACAAGGGGAAATAAATCGGCAAATAATTCTCTCCAGACGACCGGATTGCGCTGATAATAATCGGAGGCCAGCACCGCCCATTGCCAAAGCCCAGCGGCGAACTTTTCCATTGACGGACGTTGATCCGGCTCGTTAGAAGTTGCGGCGTTGAGAAGTGCGTCGAGTTGTCCTGAATATCCGGTAGGAAAAAGTGGTGCGACAGCTAAATCGCTATTCTTGTTGTATTCACCGTCGAACCCACGTGGAATATCCTTCAAGATAATCCAAAGACTCTTAGCCAGGGAATAAACGTCTGATGGCCCCGCGGCTGCGCTTGCACCTTTTCTCCGAACCTCTGGCGCCATCGTCCACTTTGGTCCAAGTTGTTCTCCATTGCCTGTCAAATCTTCCTTACCGGGATAATGAACCAAACCGAAATCAACCACGCAGCAACGATCATTGTAGTAGACGAGATTTGCAGGTTTCAGGTCACGATGGTAAATGTTCCGGCGGTGGAGTTCGGCCATTGTCTCGGCTGCCTCCGCGATTGCCAGAACACGCTGGTAAGGCGACGCATCACGAGCCCATTTCTCAATGGGTGTCGCCAAGGGCATTGCAAACCATGGCGTAGCATGATTGAGATCTTTGGGCAGGGATCGTGCGAGGATAGGCAGGATTCCTGGAACGTCTGTATTGGTGCTGAGTATCTTTACCTCAGCACGAAACCTTGAATACGCGATTTTTTTCACCTTCGTCAGAATTTTGACAGCGGCTTCACTGCCGTCCGGTTTCGAACAACGCCAAACGATGCCGTTTCCTCCGGATCCCAATCGCTCCACAACTGCCCATTCGCCGTAACGTCTTTGGGGTTGAGGACGTTTCTCGAGCGCAATTCCTTTAGTAGGCTCGGCAGACATATGATGATGATTCTAAATAATCCTGAACGCCGATTACGATTAGCTGGATTGACTCGAAACTGCGCCAAGAATTAGGCAAATTTCGATTGCGTACTTACTTTTATTTTCTTGACACAGAGGCGAAGAAATAGTAAAGTAGATTATTTTCCTCCCAGTGAGGAAACGCCGTAGTTGGACGATCTTTGACAACTTAGCTGCTCGCTTCTAGCTACTGGCTGCCTAGCCAAAGCGCCGACTGCGACCCTCTGCCGATTGGGTTTGGGATTGGGATTGGGTTTGGGTGGCCCTTGGGTGGCCCAAGCGTCGCCCAAGGGTCGCGCCTGGGCCTTGCAAGGGTCGAATCGGATAAGTGCTTTGTTTTTAAAGCGGATGACGAAAAGGGGGTGGGTGACGAAGATCGCCGTAATCGCCGACATCGCGCGTGATCGGGGAACCTGATGGTGGCCCCCGGGAGTGATTTGTATAAGCCCTTTAGATTCCTAATTGGAGCATGGGGGGAGGGGTGCGAAGCGCACCTATCGCCGACATCGCACGTAATCGCCGGAATCGGGAAAGATCAAGACCTCGCCACTGATGACACGGACGACACCGATGAGAAGAGGGCGCGATCCCGGCGATTACCTGCCCTCAATCGCGTCCCACACCTTTTTGGTATCAACGTTCTGGGTGTACTTCACGATTTTGCCGTCCTTGAAATTCCATATGTGGGCAAAAACGGCGTCCATCGCGCCCCCGGACTTCTTGTAAGTCCCAAGATATCTGCCGGTCACGATGATCGTTTCTCCGGCGTCATAAAACTTGTCCACCTCGGCGCGGTAGCCGTCCCACTCGGTGGCCAGGCGGGCGAACACGTTTTTCCCGACCTCTTCCATGCTGTGGTATGTCCCGGCATAGGGGAAGCCGGCGGCCTCAGTCCACTCAAACCGGGGCGCCAGCGCGGATTGAAGGTTTTTGGCGATCTGCTCAGCGTCGCCTTTGTAAATGCCTTGGATTGTCTCCAGATTTGTTTTCATAAGATCACCTTAATAAATATCTGTCTTCTATCCCATTAAAAACAGGCGTTTTCTAAGGGGAAAAGCCCAAAAATTCTAATCTTTTTTCTAATAATTTTGTAACGTTAGAACCATTTTGGGAACGATAATACAGCACACGCTTGAACTGCTTGCCCGGGTTTCTGATCGCAACGGACCCGTTATAGGGGAAAAAGACATGTATGACGCCATCATTGTTGGCGCGCGCTGTGCCGGCGCGCCCACCGCGCTTCTACTGGCGCGCAAGGGCTACAAAGTCCTGCTGCTGGATCGCGGTACGTTTCCCAGCGACATGCCGTTCTCAAACCATTACGTTCACCAGACCGGGTCCGCGCGCCTGAAACGCTGGGGACTTCTGGATACCCTGAGGGCCTCAAACTGCCCGCCCATTTTAACCAATCATTTTGATTACGGAGCATTCTCGCTTACAGGTTCGCCCATTCCGGCCGAAGGCGGAGTTACTGAGGCGTTTGCGCCTCGCCGTCTCAAGCTTGATCCCATTCTTGTGGATGCAGCCGTGAAATCAGGGGCAGAGCTGCGCGAAGGTTTTTCCGTCCAGGAAGTGATCTTTGAAGATGGCTGTGTGGCAGGCATTCGCGGCCATGAAAAAAATAGCCCCATGGTTACTGAGAAAGCCCGCATCACCGTGGGCGCGGATGGCATGTTCAGCGTGGTGGCCAAAGCTGTGCAAGCGCCTGAGTATAAAACCGGCCCCGCGCTGGAAGGCTCTTGGTACGCTTACTACAGCGGCGTGCCGATGGTCGGCTGGCATCTGTGGCTGCGGCCCGGCAACGTAATTTTTGCTTACAACACCAATGACAATCTTTCACTCATCGGAGTGGCGTTTGCGGCGCGCGATCTGCCAACTGTCCGCGCCAACGTGGAAAAGCATCATAGCAGCGTGATTGCCCAACACGCTCCGGAGTTGCGGGAACGCATGCAGGCAGGCAAGCGTGAGTCGCGCTACGTGGGCGGCGCGATTCCCAGCCACGTTCGCAAGCCTTACGGACCGGGGTGGGCGTTGGTGGGCGATGCAGGCTATCAGAAAGACCCCTGCACTGCCTCCGGAATCACTGACGCGTTTGGCAGCGCTGAGTGGCTGGCCGAGGCAATTGACGCCGGTCTGAGCGGCCGCCAGCCCATGGAAGAAGCCCTGGCAGCCTATGAACAAACACGCAACAACGCTGAACTGCCGTACTTTGACTTGACAACGCAGTTGGCCGCGTTGGAACCGCCTCCGCCGGAGGTGCAGCAGCTTCTTGAAGCCCTGAAGGAAAATCCTGAGCAGCGCAGCCGATTTTTTGGAATGCTTGCTCACACTGTGCCGGTGACGGAGTTCTTTTCGCCGGAAAACATACAGGCCATAGTCAGCAGGCAAAAGCACGCGTCAATTTCCTAACAACAACTCTGGGATTTCATGTTGTCCGGAAATTTTGCAACGTTCCTAAGCTTTGGTTCACAACTATAAAACGCCGCCAATCTGATCGATGATTGCGGTTGGACTCTTCAAGGCTGAATCAGTTCCTTCACGCGAAAAGAAGAGTTCGCAGATTCACAATCAGCTCGCTAAATCGAACGACCTGGAAAGCCACTACTCATAGGGAGCAGCGATGGAGATCGCGATCTTTGGCGCTGGAATCGCCGGTTTAATGAGTGCCATTACTTTGCGCGCTCAAGGCCACAGCTGCCGCATCTATGAGCGCATGCGCCAGGGCCATGAGACCGGCATGGGTTTCATCCTGATACCGGATGGGATTGAGTGCCTCCAGAGTTTTGGTGTTGACCTGACCGGCGAAAATAGTGGCGCTCCCTTGCAACGTTATTTTTGCCGCAGCTCAAGCGGGCAGATTCTTTATGAGCAGCCCTTGCCCACAGGCACCCGCAGCATCCGCCGCCGCCGATTGATTGATGCGCTGATGGGGGCTTTGCCTGCGGACAGTGCTCCTCGCTTTGACGCGGAACTCGCAAGTCTCGATTTCGACGATGCGGGAAACGTGACGCAGGCCCGGCTAAATACGGGCACAAGCGTTAAGGCTGATCTTTATGCCAGCGCGGAAGGCATCCGTTCGCGAGCAAGGCATGCTCTCTTTCCGGGCTGGCCTGCCACCCAGGCGCGGGTACTTGAAATCGTTGGGATGGTGCAGTGCAAGAGTACCGTGCGTTGGGCCAACAACAATTTCAATAAGTTTCATGCCGTCAGCGGCGGCATTGCGCTGGGCACGCTGGCCGTGGACGCCGAGCACGTCATCTGGTATCTGCAATTCGACTCCCAACGCTTTCCTCAGCCGGCGGAAGATGCCGCCAATTTCGCTGAGACTCGCAAGAAATTCGTTACATCGCTGGTCGGAGACTGGGCGGACCCCATTCCTCACCTGCTCAGCATCGCAGATTTTTCCCGCACGCATCTTTGGCGTCCGCTGGATACAGACCTGGTTCCGGCGTTCTATCGCGGAAATTTGGTCCTGGTGGGTGACGCTGCTCATCCACTCTCACCCTTTACCAGCCAGGGCGTTTCTTCAGCGGTGGCAGACGCGGTGGCCCTGGCGGAAAATCTTCGTCCAGAGAATGTGAAAGCGCAATCTGATCTGGAGAAGGCCCTTGCAGACTACTCAGCGGAGCGGCGCGAACAATGCGCTCCATATGTGGCCAAAGGACGTGAGCTGACCCGCCATTTTCTTACTCCGGAAATCGGCAGCACGATTCTCTTGCCGATAGCGGAATCGGACCAGATGCAACCGGCATCGTTTTCAGACAACATCGTCCGGCTCGATCTTCTGCGCGAACGCGCTTTCAATATGCGCTGGGCACAGCAGCCTGCCGATGTCATCCCGCTCACCGCAGCCGATCCTGATTTTCCTGTTTGCCCAGCAATTCAGGAGCAGCTTGTGCGCCACGTGCGTGATGGCGTACTTAGTTATGGCCCGCCGGAAGGACTGCCTCAGTTTCGCGAGTCGGTTGCCCGCTGGATGCGCGAAACCCGGCACATGTCTTGCACTGCCGAAGAAGTGTTCGCCACGGACAGCGCTGCTTCCGGCATGGCCGTTTTGGCGCGCGCCAGCCTGGCGTCTGGCGATGAGGTTCTTATTCCTGATCCCGTAGACTTTCTGCTGCACCACACCGTACAGCGCGCAGGGGCCACACCTGTTCGCGTAAGAGTTGGGCCGGAAACCACCGCGGAAGAATTCATTCGCGGCATGGAATCACACCTGACCAGCCGCACGCGCATGCTTTGGCTTTGCAATCCTCACAATCCGCTTGGTGTTGTGTATTCGCGCGAGTGGCAGCAACGCGTTGC
>JASLFF010000834.1 GCA_030150795.1 Terriglobales bacterium
CTACGCAAATCTGACAATTACTTGAACCTGGATAGCTTGCCGCCTGCAATCGTGCAGACCGCATTCCAGCAATAATTTAGTGATTTCCAAGCTGATTGCTCATTGGCGGCGAGGCCGGGGTCCCCGACGCGCGCGCTTTTCGCGTGGTAGGGTGGGAGGCCGACTTGCGCGCCGAGCCGCCTGCGTCAGGAGCATGAAATAACTATGCGGAGGAGTCGCTTTGTAGCGGTTTGGAGCGAAGCGACAGAAATGAAGCTGGGTGGCGAAGGTCGCGGTTACTTCGTTTGGTAACCGACAATGCCGTGACCGTTTGTTCCCCCGGCAAATCGCCAAGGCCACGTGCCTTGCTCATACATATTTGGTCAGTGGCGAAGACCACGGTTACTTCTGGTAATCGCGAAAGCGAGCGGTTCAAATCCGCTACCCGTGGTCGTTTGGTTCCCTGACCATATTTTTCAGTCGGTGGTGGATGACGGGAGATACTTCCTCCACGAATAAGTGCAGCGCAGAGTGGGAGCTCTGCAGACCAGCGAATACCCGCGGCGGCGCTGGGGGCCCCGACAACCGGCGCTTTTGCGGTTGTTGGGGCTGAGAGGCGTAGCCTCGAACGGCAAAGCAGCCGCGGAAAGTGCGCCCCTATGCATGCTCCGGTCGCTTGTTCCCCCGACTGGATCTTATGCATAAGCGGCGAGGCCGACTTGCGTGCCGAGCCGCACGATCCGGGAGCAGGGTGGCGCTGTTTTTTTGACGATGCCGCTGAGCGGTTTCGGAGCGAAGCGACAGAGTTAAAGATCCGCTCCCATAACAGCAGTTTAAGACGTTGGAACAGGTTTCATCGGTGGTGAAGACCAGGGTTACATCGCCTGTCCGTAGGTGCGGGCCCGGCCACAGCATCGCGCGCAAGATCGGCGCGATGGTGAATTAGGCCAAATCCCGCCGGCATCTCGAGTGCCGTAGTTTCAAACCTAGAACGACGGACCACTACACCCGGGTCGATTGTTCCCCGTGTGAAACCGTGTTTCCAGCGTTGGCTGCTTATAGAAGCTTCCGTAGAGACGTAGCATGCTACGTCTCCGCAAGAACTAAATCCACTTTGCCGGTGGTGAAGACATGGGTTACTTCGACTATTAATCGGGAGGTCGCGAGTTCGAATCCCGCCGCTGGATGAATGTGCCAGCGTAGCTCAGTGGATAGAGCACCATACCCGGTCGCTGGTTCCCCGGCAAAGTATTGTCGTCGGTGGTGAAGATGAGAGTTACTTCGGATAGAGCGCCTGGCTATTCCAGGAGGTCGCAGGTTCGATTCCTGCCGCTGTTCGTGCGTTGAACGGCGTAGCTCAGTCAAAACTTTACTCTCGTCGACTGGTTCCCCGACGAAAATCTTCCTGTAGAGCCGTAGCGTGCTATGTCTCTACCCAACTCCGCGGCGCAAACCGCTTAGAAAGAAAGATATGAGCCTTAGAAAGGTTTATGGCGGAACGCCCATAGGCAGTGAATCGCGCTGTGATACCTGTACGCACGCGCGAATCATCCAGGGCTACGCCGAGAGCGAACGCATCGTCATCTGCACGGGCATGTATGATCCCATACGGATTCCTTTCAAGGTCATGCAGTGCACGGACTATGAAGATCGCCGTCTGCCTGATTTCGAAAATATGAAGGAGATTGCCTGGCAGATCAGGAGTAAGAGCGCAGGCAGCGTCGCCGGATTCATTACCTTGCCCGAAGAAACGGATTCGCAGGATCAGCAGAGCGAAGCAGAGCCGGAAGAGATTCCGTCTGCGTCAGAAACCAAATAATTTTCCGTTGCGACCTCTGCACCCGTTGCCATGAGGCACGGCAACGCTGAAGTAATAAGGAGAGAAACAATGGCCCGCATGAACCTATTGAACCTGAGCGGACTTCCCTGGATGAAGACCAAGCAGACGCACGAAGGCGCGCCGGCAAAGCACATCTCCGCCGAGCAGGAGCTGCGCCGGTCTGTCCTGGCCTGCATGCTGTGGGAGAACCAGTTTTATGAGGATGGCGTGGCAATCGCCGGGCGCATCCGTGAGCTGGTGCCCAAGGTCGCCGCTGAGAAGGTTGCCGCGCTGGCCGTGGAGGCCCGCGAGAAGATGAAGCTGCGTCACGCGCCGCTGTTGCTGGTGCGTGAGATGGCGCGCGTGCCCACGCACCGGCAGTTGGTCGCAGAAACGCTGCTGCGCGTGATCCAGCGTGCCGACGAGCTCTCTGAGTTCGTGGCGCTCTACTGGAGCGATGGCAAGCAGCCTCTTTCCGCGCAGGTCAAGAAGGGGCTGGGTGCGGCCTTCACCAAGTTTGATGAGTACGCGCTGGCCAAGTATGACCGCGCGTCTCCGGTCAAGCTGCGTGACGTGCTCTTTCTCACGCACGCCAAGCCTGTGGATGCCGCGCAGGCGGAGCTGTGGAAGCGTCTCGTCGCCGGTGAGCTGGCCACGCCTGATACCTGGGAGGTGGCTCTCTCCGCCGGCGCCGATAAGCGCGAGGCATGGGAGCGTCTGCTCGCGGAGAACAAGCTGGGTGCGCTGGCCCTGTTGCGGAACCTGCGCAACATGGCGGAGGCCAAGGTGGACGAGCAGTTGGTCCGCACCGGTCTCTACCGCATGAAGACTGAGCGCGTGCTGCCGTTCCGCTTCATCGCTGCTGCGCGTTACGCGCCGCAGTGGGAGCCGGAGTTGGAGAAGGCTATGCTTCGTTCGCTGGAAGGCCAGCCCAAGC
>JASLFF010000522.1 GCA_030150795.1 Terriglobales bacterium
CCTCGAAGCAATTCGCTCACTCGAGGTTGAGGGATGTCAAAAAGCTTTTCCAGCTGCCGCGGAGTGAATTTCCCCTTCTTGATAATCTTGAGGATGTCCTGATGCAGATCGGCCTTCAGCTTAAGTTCCAGCAATTCTTGCTCGTCCAAATCAAGCTCGTCCAGAACGTTTCCCCTGGTTACGTGGGTGATGAGTTTTTGGCTTCGCTTTCGCGCGCTGCTCTTCATTGAGCCGTTTGAGCCTTTCTTTGGCAAGGTCGATGTCCTTCTTTTCGGTTTGCGCCGTGCGCTTTTCGAAGCAGTGCAGGACGTACACCATGTCCGCAATCTTCTTCAAGTAAAACACGCGGTACCATGCCCGCTCGTCCTGGTCGCGCAGTTCGTAAACCCCCGGGCCCACGGTTTTCATGGGCTTGCTGTCCGAAGGCATCTGGCCCAGTTGAACCTGACGCAGCGCGTAGCCCAGATCTTTCCGCACGTCCTTGGGGAACCGCCGCAAAACATCCTGCGAATCGCCCAGCCACGCGAGTTTTGCCGGATCAGGAGCCGGAGGATCTGAAGCCAGCTTATCATCATACCGCTGGCCTGTATACGATTTTTGCGTATGTCGCTTCAAGTTTTTACCATCTCTCACGGTTGCGTGCTTCTGTCAAATTTGCTTCGGCAATCGTGACGGTAGCCTATCTTTGGTGCTATGTCTACTTAAGGGTAAGTTAGCTAGCAAAGTGATCATGACCCCTAGATCTTTCCCTTTGGTAGGCCACTGCGCCACTACGAGCTAACCATAAGTTCTGCCTCTTGTCGCCAATTCAGCCCCTACGATAGTGGGCTAATCCCGTGTTCCCTTTCCGGAAGCCCCGTTACTGCGGGGCTTTCGTATTTGATTCAGAAACTATTTCTTCTTCATCGCGTCGATCATGACCTTGTTCATCGCATCACGAATTGCGGTGGAAGGCCTGCTTGGCGTAGCAAGGCCAGCAAGGGGATCGAGACCGGGCACATCTCCGGCCAATGCTTTTGTGGCTTCTTTGTAAATATCAACCATCGCGAACTCTCGGGGAGCGCGGTACATCATTTTTGTACCGTCTTCCGAAGGGATTTGCTGTATCCGGGGAGGGTTGGCCTCCAGCAGTCTCCGCAAGATCATGTGAATTGTCGCCATCGGGTTGTTGTATTTGCTTAGATCGTGTCCGAGTCTTTCCAGACGGCTCTTTATTTTGGTGGGAAACAGCCAAGCGGGATATTCATTCCTCAGTACGTTAACAACCTCATCGGTAAGAGTGGAGGTTTCGAGCAGATATTCGGCTTCGGGACTCCGCTTAATTTCAATCCCCTCGCTCTCGCAAGACGCTGCAATCGAAGCAAGCGTTTTCCGCATGGTCGTAATCTTGTTGTCCAGCGCATCGCGGTCAGCGAGAGCTTTTTTCAAATCCTGGCTTATTTGTTCATAAGCCCTTCCGTAATCGAAGGAATCCGACATGCAAGAGACTTTAAGCAACTGTGATAAGACTGTCAAGGATAATTTAAACAAAAGTGATAATAATTTTGGGGGAAAGCTATCGAGGATCTAAGAGGGGTATTCTGCAGCTGCAAAGGGCTATTGAAGTGAAAATAAAAGCAAATGGCCTGCCCTAGCCCGAAAACAAAAGGCGAGAGCAGACGGAGAGCCCATCCCTGCTTAAAAGCGGTTACACAGTTACGCAAATTTTAGCGTAACACCGTCACACCATGAGGGCTGAAAAGTGGTTACTGGGTTACCTGGTTACGCAAAACAAGCCGGGAACGATTGCCCATCCCCGGCTTTAGGTGCGTTACATCGTTACAACTTCGGTCGAATTGAGGTTTGAGGTTTGACGTTTGTCTTCAACAAAGACGCTTATGGAGGGTGGGGTCCTGGCTGTAAGACGCAGGCAGAGGGCTGAAGAATCGGTGTGGAGATTGCATCACAAATCTGAACCACAAAGGGACAAAAGAAAAAACAGAAACGTGAGATGCGAGTTTGTTACTCCATCACCACCACAACTTTCCCAAACGTCTCATTCGATTCCAGCCGCTGGTGGGCTTTGCCGATTTCGGAGAGCGGAAAAACGCTATCGACGTTGGGCTTGAGAACGCCGCGGGCCAGGAGCGGGACGACCTCAGCGGCAAAGAGGCGTGTTGCTGTCATTTTTTCTTCCAGTGAGCGCGCGCGCAGGACAGTTCCGCGAATCTGGAGGCGCTTGCTCATCACGTAGCGAGCGTCCAACTCATAGGTTCCTCCGGCGACGGTGCCCACGAGTATCATGCGGCCATGCTGCGCCATGGCTTTCTGGCTGGCTTTGACGTAAGGGCCGCCGACAAGATCGAGCAGCACATTGATGCCCTTGCCGGATGTCCATTTTTCTGTCGCAGCGGCCAAGTCGTCAAAGTTATCCCGGAGCACAAGGCCGCTTTCCAATCCCAGCGGCTTTGCTTGCTCGATTTTGTCAGCAGTACGCGACGTTCCATAAGGGACTGCCTGGATCACCCGTGCAAGTTGCACGGCAGCCAGCCCCACGCCGCTGCCGACGGCATGGATCAGGACTGTTTCTCCGGGGCGCAGGTTGGCTTGGGTCCACAGGGCGTCGTGTGCGGTGATAAAGACTTCAGGCACGGCAGCGGCCTGTGTCCAGTCAAGATTGGCTGGGATTTCTGCCAGCAGATGCTCATAAGTAACCACGTATTCGGCGTGGGCACCTCCACCGATCAGCCCAAAAACGCGCTGGCCAAGCTTCCATTGGCGAACAGAGGAACCAACTTCTGCAACCTCGCCGGCAAACTCTATCCCCGGAATCTCAGCGGGGAACCCCGGCGGTGGCGGGTATTTGCCCTGGCGCTGGAGCAGGTCAGCGCGGTTGAGCGATGATGCGCGGACACGAACCAGCACCTGTTCATCGTTGATGAGGGGCTTGCCAACGGTGCGGATTTCCAGCACTTCAGGGCCGCCGTAGGTTGAGATCCATACTGCCTGCATGGTGTTCATGGGCATGAGAGCGCGCAATACGATTATAAGTCGCTTGGCTGTAATGTGATTAGAGTCACATCGACCGGAGGTTCCCTACCGTATATTTGCTGATATTGGGGCGCTCCGATATATTTTTAGACAGCATGTACGAGGACTTTCACGCCACCGACCGCTGGACCGGAGAGAAACTCCATTGTATTTACCAGGCCCTGATCGTCGCCATTGCGACACGGCACGCCGACGCTGTTGACATAAAGTTTCTTGCCAGCGGGCGTCCCGTATGGATAGCGTTGCCGCATCCAACATGGGTGGAGTACAAGGACCGCACCGGCCGGGTGATTACAGATCCGCTGGCCATCCAGATTGCCGGGCACTTCCTGAAGACGGCGATTGAATCCGGCACGTATGAACACGGACGGGAGATGTACACGCTGACGGTGGATGAGTCGCTCGAACATTTGAATGCAGTCCTGAAGGAAGTTGGCGCGCCCCAGGACGCGCTGATCAAGACGGCGTAACACGCCACAACCTGCTGCTTGCGACCAGCCCTCTGGCCCCAACAGGAATAAGGAGACTTTTTCCGCCATGTCAACTTTGCCAGCCATTGATACCGCTTCAGCCCTGGAAACACTTCTCAACAGCACTAAGGTGCATCGCAATCTTCATTCAGGCGCGCTAGTGGAGCAGGCGGTGCGCCGCAGTGAAGGGCTGCTGGCCGACAATGGCGCGA
>JASLFF010000597.1 GCA_030150795.1 Terriglobales bacterium
TCGTACAGTACCGCCAAGAGACGAGGCAAAGAGGGTGTTTCCTGCAAATGAAGTATTCGGGCCGTTATACGTAAAGTCGCTGACAATGCCGGCCTGTGGGCCCGGCGCGAATGTGCCCAGAATTTCCGTTCCAGCGCCTGCAACCGGTCCGCAACGCACGTTGCCGTTCGCTGGGGTCAAACATTGGTCAGCATTATCTTTGAACCACGGACTGATATTGTCAGCGCCGAACAGCGTGTGACCTATCCAGGCCAGACCAAACGTGTGGCCGGCTGCGCCACCGGCGCCTAAACGCGCGTCGGAAGCGAAGATAGGCACATCAATGCTGGCGCAATCGTTGGGATTTGCCGGATCGAACGTGTCCGGATGCGGAATACGTGCAATGGTACCGTTGCGCGCCCATCCGACATATAAGTTGCCGTCAGGTCCCAATGTAGAAGCGAACATTTGTACCGGAGTCGCTCCGTTTCTTGGATCGGTAACCACAGGGCAGCCGCCCGCGCCATTTCTGGTGCCCTGAGCGCCCATCAGAGATTCAACGTGAATGGGATCCATCGACCCTTGTCCGCTATCTCCCGAAGGTAGATAGTGAATGCGGATTACGCCGTTCGCGGTGCGGGGCTGATCAGCGGCGTACAGCGTGTGCGTGGAAGCGTCATAAGTAAGCTGCAAAGGCACAAAGCCGCCTGCCTGAATGAAACCGATGCAGGTACGCTCAATGTTGTTGTGAAAGCCAATGCCGGCAATGCTGGAGCCTGTCGGATCATCCACCTCAGGATCGACGCGACACAAACCGTTGCTGGAGTCGCCGTACCACATGTGGCGCACGGGTTTGCCGGTGAACTGGCTGATGGCTGTTCCTTCCAGAATCACGCCTGAGCCAGGTGACGTAACGGAGGACAGGCCGAAAACCGACCAGTCCTGCGTTCCGGCCCATAGCTTTGTGGTTGTTGGTGTGTTCAGCACGGTGACGTTTTGCGCATTCGCGGAGGCCGCAAATGCAAAGAGGACAGCCAGGCACCACAGTGCAAGCTGTAGAGGCGCTGGCAGCTCGCGGACCGCCAGCGGACGAAATGTTGTTATGCTCATACTTCTCATCGCAAAAGTTTCCTTCTGTCTGGTTGCCTTACCGGCGTGCCAGACCGTGGTGATTCCCCGGAAGGGCGGCAGAGTCATCAGTCGGCCCTGCTTACGCCAACACCATGGGGAGCTGTTTCGAGAAAGCATGCTCACACAAGCGCCAGGGCGCTCAGGCAGCAGTCCATTGCTTCCCGAAAAGCGATGGACGGCTTGCGTAATTGCATCTGCGCTGCCACGCCACTGTTAGAGCACTCGCTTGCGGAAAGCCACGCCAAGGATTGTGAGTTTTCGTCTTGCTTATCTATGGGTTACAGCTCATGCGGATGAGTAGGTTTGTGTTGGCTTGAGCAGTTGAAGAGAGTAGTTTTTGTGGCGATTGGAATTTGTTTTCCACGAGGCAGGTGGAACTGGATTTCCAGAGCCTAAAGCGGCGACACCGTGTTCCGCTCCAGGAACCGCCCTGCGGTGGCTACTTATTTTCACACTACCGTAAGCATCATCTTCTGGTTCTGGCGGCGTTTTCGTGTGGCAGAGCCACACCGTGCTAGCCAATCGCGCAGACATCATCGGACTGTCGCAAACCACTACTGCTCTGGCCGACATCGCGCGGCGGTTTGAAGCGAAGCGACATGAGTGAAAAGGAGTCTCACGCTCCAGGTCGGTAATTGAATCCTAGCATGCGAAACGAATCGCACCCGCAAGTCCTGTCCGCTCGCGATGCCTTGGTGAAGACAGCCACCCATGTCGCCAATTTGATCGCAAATGTAGCGGCTGGCAAGGGCTTTTACGATTTAGCTGATCCCGGGGGATTAGGCGCGAACCCGTTCATCGCTCGACAGATGAGCGCTGCATATTACTGCCTGGCTGCTTAGCCTTGCGCGTTGCGCAGTCCGGGGCCAGTCACACCCGGAGGAAGCACGTGGTACTGCTTCATCTTGTAAAGCAATGCCTTATAGCTTATCTTCAGCTGTTTTGCCGCAAGTTTGCAGTTCCACTTGGTGGCAATAAGCACGCGCTCAATAATCTTGGGCTCTGCTTGTTCCTTCAAGTTTTGCACCATCGACTTTAAGCCCCCGGCGGTGATTAAAGAATCTTCATCGCCAAACTCTACCTCGAGCCCTGAAGCATTTTGTTGCTCGTCCAGTTCAGTGATGGCGGCAGCTTCATCCCGAAGCACCATGTATCGCTTAATGAAGTTGCCCAACTCGCGCAGGTTACCCGGCCAAGGATAGCGCAGACACGCCCGAATCAAATTGGATGAGCACTCTGCCGGCGCGCAATCATATCTTTCTGAAAACTGCTGCATGAAGTGCCTTACAAGAATTGGAATCTCTTCACCGCGCTCACGCAATGGCGGAACATTGATGGTGAAAGCGTTCAGCCGGTAATACAGGTCTTCACGGAAAGCCTTTGTGCTGATGGCTTCTTTCACATTGATGTTGGTTGCGGCCAGCACTCGAAAATCGGAGGTCAGGGTCGATCTCCCTCCCAACCGCGAGAATTTACCATCCTGCAACACATGCAGAAGTTTGGCCTAGACAGTCGGACTCATTTCTCCGATCTCATCCAGAAAGACGGTGCCTTTGTCGCAGAGTTCCAGCGTGCCGGGCTTGGACCGGTTTGCGCCAGTGAACGCGCCCGGTTCATAACCAAAGAGTTCGCTCTCCAGCAAGTCTGCCGGCAGCGCTGCGCAATTCACTTTGACCATCGTCTTGCCTGACCGCCGGGACAACTTATGAATCAACCGCGCCAGCACCTCTTTGCCCACGCCGCTCTCACCCAGCACAAGAACAGGAATATCAACCTTGGCGACTTGTGCTACCTGGGCGCGTATCTTGCGCATGACCGGACTTACGGCAAGAAAAGAGATGTGATTTTCTACTTCTTCAAAGTGCTCAGATGATTGTTGCGGTAACTCATGATCGCCTAATCCATTGCTTGATGCACCCAGCAATCGCTGCAGTTCCGGCAGTAGCTCCGATGCATCTTGCGGCCTGCTGATGTAATCCAGCGCTCCCCATCGCATTGCCTGGACCACGGCGCTTACATCGATGACCTTGGCAATCACGACGACTCTTTGTTCCGTGCGGATACGCCGGCAACTTTCAATCATTCCCAGATCATCAAGGCTGGGGGCGTCCAGATTAAGAAGGACCAGATCGGGCTTTAGTCCATTTTCGATTTGCTGAATGGCAGCATCGCAACCGCGAACCGCCGAGACCTGATAGCGCGCATTTTCCAGAAGCCTGCTCCAGGAGAGCGCTTCAGCATTGTCATAGACAAACAGAATCCTCGCTCCACCGGCAGTCGAAGAGTGCTTCATAGAATTTGGCTCACCTCGCGATTGAGACATTTACTACTGCTTACCCTGCTTTGGTGATGCAATGGCGATTGCCTGCCAGTGCGGGCACATTTTTTGGAGTAATCAAGTAGTTACGCGGCCAATGCGACCGTGACCTGAACGAGTAACAACTGCATCACAACCAGGTTGTGCGAGGTAGGCCCTTGAAGGGCTGGACAAGCCGTTGGTTGTTACATAGAACCAGGGACGTTTTTATCAACTTTTTGTTTGCCCAAGGTTCAGCACAGTTCTTACCCGTGTCGGGTTTCTATACTGTAGGGCCATCGTGCCAAACTGTAAATCTATTTTCATTAGCAGCTTACTGGCACACCTTGCTGCACGGTTCTATGTGTAAGAAAAGTAACACCTTGCCGCATGCTAGCTGGCTCGGATAGCGTTTCCGAATCCACGCTTCCCGATTAAGATTTCTAACAAATAAATGATGGGAGAGAGGCGTAAGCCGGTGGCCTTTATCACCAATCACTAGTTCAGCGATGCAGAAACCAACTCTCCACAACCGCATGACCGGCCACACACCAAAATATTGAGAATCGAATCGGTTTTGACAAACATCCAACCGCTCGATAAGATACGTTTTTCGCATGAAGACTCTTCGCCAGATGCCGATGTGTACGAACAACTCATGTTGTTCGCGCGTCTTGTTCGGCACATCTGGCGGGTGATTTTAGAGCAGCAATAGTTTAAGAAGTTGTTGTTAAAGCCCACTCACCAGACGTGAGTGGGCTTTTTGTTTTGCGGCAAAGAGATGAACAAATGCGGTTAAGCAGATGAGAAATGGAGATTGGAAAATGGCAAATCAAGCGACACAACAGGAAGCAAAGAGAGGTCTTTCACTGGACGGCTGGGCCG
>JASLFF010000642.1 GCA_030150795.1 Terriglobales bacterium
GAGCACAATAACCACCCTGAAGTGGCCCGCGATACCGCAAATAAGGCCCTGGGCGGGAAATTGAACCTTTTTCAGTCCTGCGCCTTAACCCTGGCCCAGCAGGACCACCCATTGCAGCCTCTCTGCCTGGGGTGAGAAGATACATGTACAAGAACCTTAATCTAGGATGAGAATAGGTTAAGACCACCGCCCTTTCGGCGGTCTGAGGCTTTTTGAATTTAGCAGTCAGGCAAGTTGATGAGCAATATGTGCAGTGATCGCGTGGTTGGGGACATTCTCGCCGGCTGGCGATACGATATCTCAGGCCTGGCGCCGGAGATGCGCGGCGACTATGAAGCGCATCTGGCCGAGTGCGCCCACTGCCGTTCCCGCCAGGTCCTGCACCGCACGATCGACATTGGATTAATGATTGTGGCCGGCGTTTCCGCCGTGATGTTTCTGGTGGCCTTTGGCGCGGTACGTCATTTTTCTCCCCGGCACGCGCTGGTACTGGAACTGATCGCCCTGGCGGGATTTCTTTTCTTTAGCGTGGTATGGCTGATCGTTGCTGTTGCCACTCCTGCGCCCGTGGTGGTGGCGGACGTCGCGCGCATACAGGCCCGGCGCATTCATGACCGGCTGCCCAGCCAGATTCGCGAGAAGCTGCCGGAGATCACGCATGAATTTCTTAAGGAAAGACAGTAGCTTTCTCGGCGCCGCTCCGGAACGCCACATCATTTCCATAAAAAAAGCCACCTGAGTTCGCAGGTGGCTTTTTCGCAGACCGAAAGTTGCTTACGGTTTACTGCTGATAGATGTACCCTGTAACGCCTTCATCCTTCCAGCCCTGACTCTGGAATTGCGTTTTCTCGCCGGCAGACGCCGTGTAGAAATGGGCGCTGCCTTCAGGGCTCGAAAGGCGATAGAGCGGCTCCGTGCCGGGAGCTTGTGTGCTGGCAATGTAGCCGACGATGCCGTTATCGCTGTACCCACGTGCCTGCATAGCGGAGCGCTCATTGGCGGCCTGCGTGAGCAGCGTGTCACCGTTGCTGCCGGTCATACGATAGAGCGGGACCGTGCCTGAGCCCTGGCTCGAAAGCAGGTATCCGGTTGTGCCTTCAGCATGGAATCCGTTGGCATTCTGCTCACCGGCACTGCTGGTGTAGAGATGCAGGTTGCCGGTGCTGTTGGAAGAGCGGTAGAGCGGAACCTTGCCGCTGCCGGCAGCGGGGGCAGCGCCGGTTGAAGCCGGTGCGGGCGCGGCGCCGGCATTTGCATTCACGTTAGGAGCGGTGCCACCTGCCGTTGCCGCCGACTGGAACTGTCCTGCTGTGCGCAGGTCGCCAGCCTGAGTCAGGATTTGCCATTCATAAGTTTTTCCCGGCTCCAGGCCCGTCATTTGCACGGAGTGATTCGTGCCTCCGCCAGCCGCGTATGCGGACTTCCAGGCGCTGTTGCTTCCCGCCACGCGATAACGAACATGGTTGGCGCCCGCGGAATTCGTGGTCCAGTTGATGGTCGCTGAATTGCCAGTGATATTGCTGACGGTTGGCCCTTGCGTGATCTGAACGGCTTTCTCGGCCGTGTCCATCGATTTCTGTGCAAAAGCTATCGGCGCCGAGAGCAGCAGCCCCAAACCTAACAGCGTGAGTGTGCGTTTCATACTTTTCCCTTCTAAGAACAAAATTCCTGCATGACTTTTGCGACGAAGCGGCCCTGCTCTTGGTGAAAAACACGCACCAGCCAAGAGGCATGCATGCGCACGATTACCAGACTTACTTAGTTCGAAGGAAGTAGACAAATGCGGGTTGCACCTTGAGAGCTGGATAAGCAGAGCTGCCGAAACCGACTGCCTACTCAGTGCCCGTTGCAAAGCAAAGCCGCCATTTGCGGCGGCTCTGCGTTCAACAACTTCATCTGCAAACGCGGATTTGGTTCGCGAAAACTGCGCGAAACGCTGACATATCGCGCGCTTTAGGCAGATATTTCCGCCAGCCGGCCGAGGTCGTTAACGCCGGTCGTGATCATGATCGCGGTCGTGGTCGCCGTGACCGCTGGTTTGAAACCGGCCTTCCTTGCGCAAGTCGCCGTCACGGGTGAGTATTTGCCATTCGTAGGTTCTGCCGGGTTCCAGCCCAGTCAACTGAAGGGAGTGGTGCGTACCACCGCCTGGATGATATGCGGACTGCCAGGGTTGATTGCTGCCGGCCACACGATAGCGGACATGGTTGGCGCCGGCGGCATTCGTGGTCCAGTCAAGCGTTGCCGAGTGACCGCTTATATTGTCGACCCTTGGGCCATCCACAATGTGGACGGCCCGTTCGTTGGCGGAATCCATGGCCCTTTGCGCGAATGCGATTGTTGCCGACAGCGCCAGCGAAAAGGCCAACAGCGTGAGAGTGCGTTTCATGTTTTTCGTCTCCTATACAGGGAAAATGCCTTTTTAAATGTTTGCTGACGAAGCGGCCTGCTGCGCGTCAATCGCCCGACAGGGAACAGACGAATGCGAACCAGCGCAGAACTTATTAGGTTCGAGTGGTGTACTCAGGCGCGGGTTGCACGTTGTGAGTTGAAGAAGCAGAGTTGCTGGAGGAATGCTTTAGGCTTGTGGCTATTAGCTTTTGGCTCTGGGCATGACAAGCTGAGAAACGGATTATTGGAGAGCCAGCGGGAATCGGTTTTCAACAAGCTGGAGACAAATACCAAAGCCGCTACGTTTCCAGAGTCCCGATAATATCGGTGATCCGCTTCACGCGGTTTTCAAAGCACCAGCGCTGCAGCCCGTCGACAATCTTTTCTGTGGCGCATGGGTCCCAGAAGTTGGCCGTGCCCACTTCTACGGCGGCTGCGCCGGCCAGCATGAACTCCACTACGTCTTCCGCCGTGGTAATTCCGCCCATGCCGATCACTGGAATTTCCACGGTGTGTGCGGCTTCATACACCATGCGCAGAGCGATCGGCTTGATGGCAGGGCCGCTCAGCCCGGCAGTCACGTTGGAGATGCGCGGCTTGCGGGTTTTGGCGTCAATTGCCATGCCGACGAACGTGTTCACCAGCGAAACGGCGTCAGCGCCCGCGTTTTCCGCCGATTTGGCCATGGCGGCAATGCTGGTTACGTTGGGTGAAAGCTTCACTATCAGAGGCCTTTGCGCGGCGGATTTGCAACTGGCCACCAGCTCTTCCAGCAGCGCGCGGTCCGTGCCAAACACCATGCCGCCCTCGTGCGTGTTAGGACAGGAAACATTCAACTCGTAGGCGGTAATGCCCTCGGCTTCATTCAGGATGCGGACCGTCTCGACATAATCCTCACGCGAGTAGCCAAAGACATTGGCGATGACCACTACATTTTTCTTTACCGCCAGCTTGGGCAGCTTTTCGTCAATGAAGGCGCGCGCGCCGATGTTTTGCAGTCCAATCGAATTCAGCATTCCGGCGGCGGTTTCAAACAAGCGCGGCGGCGGGTTCCCGACCATGGGCTCACGGGAAAGGCCTTTGGTCACAAATCCGCCCAGCTTTTCGAGCGTGACAATATCTTCAAATTCAATGCCGTAGCCAAACGTGCCGGCGGCGGCAATGACCGGATTCTTGAAAGTGATGCCGGCAAAACTCACGCTCAGTTCGGGTTTGCGACTGGTTGGTGTGTCCTGAGTTGCGGTAGCCATTCGTTACAGTGTAAATGCTGGAACTAAATTTTCACGACGAGACAGAAAAAAGCAAAACCTTTGAAACGCAGAGGAACGGAGGACACAGAGGAGCAGGGAACGCAAGGCAACAGGCGGTCGGCGGAGATGTAAATCTGCGTGTGTGAGCATCGGGAAATCGTCCCCGTTATCGTGATCCACCGACTTAAGATTCGGCCACTCTGGAATTCTAGAAAGAACCTCGGTATGTAGCGACAGGGAACGAATCGGCGTTTTAGTTTTGGGTTTGGAAATACGGAATAATTATCCCGAGCTGCTACTTTTCGCTTCGTAAGCGCCGACCTGCACGCTGCTGCGCCAAGACCAGATTCGTATCAGGGCCCGGGCTTTAGCCGGGCCGGAAAGATGCTTTAGAAGATTCGGCTTTAGCCGCTGGCTCTTTTCTTTTTCCGGAAATAGGCCGAGCAATACGGATACTCTTCGGCGCTCTTGGCCAGCCCGGCTTTCACCGGGTTCTCATCGATATACTTCTTATGCGCCAAAAAGCTCTTACGGTCCCGCACCCGGATCTCGGAAAATCCAGGCGGCCAGATTTCTCCTTCCAGCCCGAGCTCTTTATTTCGCCGGAATGAATATCCGCCTTTAATGAGTTGCATTGCGCGTTCAATGCTCGTATTCCCGTCAACAGTTAGGAGTACATGAAAGTGGTCCGGCATCACCACGAAGTCGTGCAGCTTGAACTTGCCGGCCAGGGTGTTGGTCCGAAGCACGTCAATAAAAAGCTCGGCTTCGTTCTGCGCCTTAAAAAAGCGTCGCGCCATATAGGTCTTGCATCCGGCAAAAAAAGTCCGCCGGCCCGCGACGATATTACGCCGGCCGGATTTTCGTGTGAGCTTTACCATAGGCAGCGGCTAAAGCCGGATTCTACTACGGCCATTTACGGCCCGGCTGAAGCCCGGGCCCTGATACGGACCATATCAATCCCTATGCCTTTTCTGGCCCATGCAACGAACTTAGCTGCCAGGCTGACATTTGGCCATTTCTCGTACCGCCCCGCAATCCGGAAACTCCACCAGCCAGCGCTTTTACCGCAAATTTCAGCCGTTCGCCATCACTCCAAACGCAAACATCACCACGGCAGCAGCGGATCGCGATACATCGCGTTGCGGCCCATAATGAAACACATCTCTGCCTCCGCGAAGGATCTGTGCTCAAACAGAGGCTCGGCCATGAGATAATTTGCTGATAAATCCAGCATAAGTGGGTCCAAAGTGAAAGTCTTTTCTCGATTGCTCATTCTTCTGTCACTCGTTCTTTTGTCAGTCATTGGCCTGAATTGCGCCTCGCAGTCCAAGCCAACCGATATCGCCGCCAAAATCGAGCGCCAGCTACGCGCGACGTACAAATTGCCGGCTGAAGTCCCTGTGGTGATCGGTCCTCTTTCGCCGAGTCCCGAGTGGCCCGGGTTTGATGCTTTCACCGTGACGATTGGTGAAGGAGAGCGGAAGCAGGATTTTCCATTCCTTCTATCCAAAGACCAGAAATCCATCGTGAGGGTAAACCGCATTGATCTCTCGGCTGACCCGTTTGGTGATGTGATGAAAAAGATTGACGTGCGTGGACGGCCAGTGCGGGGAGCAAAACAATCCAAGGTGGTGCTGGTTGCCTATGACGACTTGCAATGCCCGTTCTGCACCATGATGCACCAAATATTGTTTCCCGAACTGCTCAAGGAATACGGTGACCGCGTAACTTTTGTGTATAAGGACTTCCCCATCCCGAGCCATCCCTGGGCAATCCACGCAGCGGTAGATGCGAATTGCCTTGCCGCACAAAATCCGGACGCTTACTGGGATTTCGTGGACTCTGTTCATGCCAGCCAGCAGGAAATTAACGGTAAAGGAACGCAGGAATTACGCGTGGCTGAACTGGACAGGATAGCCATGCAGCAGGGAACTGATCATAAATTGGATGCCGCCAGCCTGCAGGCATGCGTGAAAACCCAAA
Organism: Terriglobales bacterium; assembly: GCA_030150795.1. The sequence goes on from JASLFF010000642.1 coordinate 5,628, forward strand.
ATGACGCTGTGGTAAAGGCTTCAGTGCGTGAAGGGGAGTCGCTCGGCGTGGACTCAACACCTACAGTGTTCATCAATGGCGAAGAAATGTCCGGCGGTGTGGCGCCGCTTCCGCGCCTGCGAGCGGCGTTGGATCGAGCGCTCAAAAATTCCGGGACGGTTGCGGCGCAACAGTCGGCAAACCAGACTTCGCCCAAGAACTAAAGCGGTTATGGATAGCGTGAACTTTAAAGGCAAGCACAAGGTCCCTCCGTCGCTACTCGCGCGCTGGTAAAGGCGCGCTCTCGCTTCGTGGTCGTCGCGATGACGAGTTATAGAAAGTTTGCGTTAACACTAAAACTGCTCTAGCCGTCGCCCTTGAACAACCGCAAAAAAGGCCGCAGAATTTCTGCGGCCTTTTCTCGTTAATCATTCCTGTTACAAATCGTTTCAGCCGGCTTTGGCCGTAACCAGAGTCGGTTCAGGCTGTTTGCTCAGCCTGGGAAGCGGCATGAAGCGCAATGCCAGGATACATAGAGCAGAAACCAGCGTGAGGGCCGCGGTCATGTAGAAGGCAACATCCCAGTTGCCATACTTTACGTAGAGCGCGGCAGCAATACCGCCGCCGCCGATGGAAGCCACACCCTTGGCGGTGTACAGAAAGCCATAGTTCGAAGTGGCGTTCTGCGCGCCGTAGTAGTCGCCGATGATGGCGGGGAAGAGCGCGAACATGCTGCCCCAGGTAAAGAAAACCGCTACCATGGTGACAATGAACATGTTCCCGGAAGTGCGGCCAAATTTCAACATGGCTACCAGACAGAGCGCTTGAAGGACAAATGGAATGAACATGGCCATTTCACGCCCGACGAAATCAGAAAACAATCCCCAGAGAATTCTGCCTGCGCCGTTGGCCAGACGGCTCCACGCGAGCGCCACGACAATGGCAGCGGCAGGAATCGCCACACTTTTGCCGAAGGGAGAAGCCTGTGCGGTGATCATCAGGCCGCCGACAGAGGTAAGCACAAAAGCAACATAGAGCATCCAGAATTGAGGCGTCATCAGCATTTGCGCGCTGTTGAACTGTTCCGTATTCCGCCGGATACGCGGTGAAACCGGTTTTTTGGCTGCTGGAGAAACGTTGAAATCCGGCCCGGGATTGTGCAGCACCTGCGCAGCGATAATGATCAACAAGCCCTGCGCGACTCCGGTATAGAGGAACGCGGTCTTGTAGTCGGAGTGGGCCAGGATGCGGGCAATGATAGGAATAAACAGCGCTGAGCCGGCGCCGAATCCTGCGGTGATAAAACCGGAGACTGTGCCGCGCTTGTCCGGGAACCATTTGAGCGCCGTGGCGATGGAGCCGCTATAAATAAATGCCGCGCCAAAGCCGGCGGTGCCGTAGAGAACATAAAGCTGCGTCAGGCTGTGCGCGTAGCCCATGCCGGTCCAGCCTACGCCGACGAGAAGTCCACCGATCGTGAGGAAGATGCGAGGGCCAAGGCGGTCGATCAGCCAGCCTTCCACGGGAGTGATCCACGTTTCCAGGAAGATGAAAAGCGTGAACGACCACTGAATGGCAGGCAGCGACC